>CAKZNE010000001.1 GCA_937129395.1 uncultured Cryomorphaceae bacterium
CAATAATTCTATTTTTAGGCAAGTTTGTAGTCTTGTGTACTAAATAAGTCATAGTATCCATAGGATTACTCACCACAATGATAATTACATTAGGAGAATGTTCTATCAAACCTGCTGATACAGTTTTCACAATCCCTGCATTTATACCTATCAATTCTTCTCTTGTCATTCCTGGCTTACGAGGGATACCAGATGTAATTACAGCTATATCACTGCCAGCAGTTTTTGAATAATCGTTGGTACTACCCACAACTTTGGTGTCAAATCCGTTTAAAGAGGCAGTTTGCATAAGATCCATTGCTTTTCCTTCTGCATAACCCTCCTTAATATCTAACAACACTACTTCTGAAGCAAAATTTTTAATTGCAATATATTCCGCACAACTAGCACCAACTGCACCAGCACCAACTACTGTAACTTTCATAATTTATTTTTTTATTTGATTACTGTTTTATTTAAAGAAAGCAAAATTAAAGAAATTTAATAGACTATGTACGCTAAAGTTGCATTTTATCGAGCACTTCATCGGTTAATTATTCGGCGAAATACCTCCATTTGTTAACAAAAGTTGTTGTTGAACGAAAAACAACTAAAAAGAAAGTCTTTCATCGAATTAAAAAAAAATAAGTCTAACTATTGCCGATATTTGTATCACCCAAATTAATGTAAATACCTACTTATGATGAAAAAATTATTCTTTTTCTTCATTGCAATTAGCATGTCCTTAACATTCTATAATTGCTCTGAAATTCCCGAAAATAACGATCCTATTATTGGTATTTGGTCTAAAACTGTTATATCTGATACAGGCAATCAACTATCCAAAAGAGAATGGACTTTCAACGATGCATATCTTGGTCGCTATCACGATTATACGTATAATAACATTGTATTCATAACAGATTTTCAATGGTCTGTAGAAAATGGAGTTTACACTATTTCTTATCCAGGAACAGATATGCCAGACGAGATTGTAACATTAGAACCAAGTTCTACAAGTAATAATAAATCTAGCAAAGAACAAAATACCGTAAAGACAGATGCACTTCTTCATACAGACGGGGCTACACTTGCAATAAGAGAGTAAAACCGGGTTGTGCCAAAAAAAGAGGCTGTCCAAATTGGGCAGCCTCTTTATATTTGCTATTATGCTTTTATCTTATACATCAATATTAGCATAAACAGCATTCTTTTCAATAAACTCTCTACGAGGTGGAACTTCATCACCCATTAACATAGAGAAAATACGATCTGCTTCAGCTGCAGAGTCAATTGTAATTCTTCTCATGGTTCTAAATTCAGGGTTCATTGTGGTATCCCAAAGTTGGTCGGCATTCATTTCTCCAAGACCTTTATATCTCTGAACTCCTACACCAGATTTAGATTCTCCACCCATTTGCTCAATGTATAGATCGCGTTGATCGTCGCTCCAAGCATATTGTTGCTTCGCTCCTTTTTTAACCAAGTACAATGGTGGTGAAGCGATATAGATATATCCATTTTCAATAAGCTCCTTCATATATCTGAAGAAGAAAGTAAGAATAAGAGTTGCAATATGACTACCATCCACATCGGCATCACACATAATTACCACTTTATGGTAACGAAGTTTGGCAATATTCAGGGCTTTACTATCCTCTTCGGTTCCTACGCTTACGCCCAATGCTGTAAACATGTTTTTGATTTCTTCATTTTCAAAAACCTTGTGTTGCATTGCTTTTTCCACATTAAGGATTTTTCCTCTTAATGGCAAAATTGCTTGGAAATTTCTATCCCTTCCTTGTTTAGCTGTACCACCTGCAGAATCTCCCTCCACAAGGAATATTTCGCAAATTGAAGGATCAGTTTCGGAACAATCAGAAAGTTTTCCTGGCAAACCAGAACCACCCATCACTGTTTTACGCTGCACCATTTCGCGGGCTTTACGTGCCGCTACTCTAGCTTTTGCTGCTAAAATCACTTTTTGAACGATGGTTTTAGCACCATTTGGGTTTTCTTCCAAATAATTGGTAAGCATCTCTCCTACCAGTTGATCCACCGCTCCAGAAACTTCGCTGTTACCTAATTTGGTTTTGGTTTGTCCTTCAAACTGAGGCTCCATTACTTTTACCGAAATTACGGCTGTAAGTCCTTCTCTAAAGTCATCCCCTGCAACTTCCACCTTTTCCCTTGCCAGCATACCACTTTCATCGGCGTACTTTTTTAGGGTTCGGGTTAAAGCTCTTCTAAAACCAGAAAGGTGGGTTCCCCCTTCGTGGGTATTAATATTATTTACATAGGAATGTACATTTTCCGCATAGGAAGTGTTGTAATGCATGGCTACCTCAACAGGCACTCCATTTTTCTCACCTTCCATGTGAATAACTTCCTCCATCAATTTATCGCGATTGCTATCGATGAATTCTACAAATTCATTTAAACCTCTTTCGCTATAAAACCTTTCAAACCTTGGTTTTCCATCTTCATCAAGCTCACGGTTATCCGTTAATTCAATGGCTATTCCCTTGTTCAGAAAAGAAAGCTCGCGCATTCTTGCAGCCAGAATATCATAATGATAAACCAATTCTTGGAATATACTATCATCCGGCTTAAAGGTGATAATTGTACCTCTTAAATCTGTTGGTCCAACTTCTTTTATTGGGTACTGAGGAACACCAATGCTATATTCTTGAACATAGTGTTTGCCGTTTTTATGAACCTCTGCTTTAAGGGCAATGGAAAGAGCATTAACACATGAAACCCCAACACCATGCAGTCCACCAGAAACTTTATAAGAATCCTTATCGAACTTACCACCGGCATGGAGAACAGTCATAACCACTTCTAAAGCAGAACGACCCTCCTTTTCATGAATCTCTACAGGAATACCTCTACCATCATCCTTTACGGTAATGGAATTATCCTCATTAATAAAAACGCTTATATTTTTACAGTGACCAGCAAGAGCTTCATCGATGGAGTTATCTACAACTTCATATACCAAATGGTGTAAGCCTTTAAGGCCAACATCACCAATATACATCGATGGTCTTTTTCGCACAGCTTCCAAGCCTTCTAATACTTGGATGCTACTGGCACTATATTCTTTACCTAAATCACTCATATTCTTTACGTTAGTAAAAGTTGTATTCTTACAAATTTAATCATTTAAAAGGTTTTTAGCACTACTAAACCACCTGTAAACACAAGGGTTTTCCACATTTTGTTAATATCTCCAAATGAATAAAAAAAAATGGGTTTTTTCCAAAACTACTTGATAGGTTGGAACCATCATTTCAAAAAGCCAAACTGCGTATTTGGCAATTATCTATTGTCTATTTAGCAAACTATGAGGAGTTTAGACCTGAATCATTATAAAACCAATATTATGAAGTATTTAAAACTTATTTTGTTATTTATTACTGTATCAAATTATCAAGTGAACGCCCAATCTATTGAAGGGAGTGAAGGTGTAAATGGATTTGACCTTTGTCCAGATGGGATTGAATTTGTAGTTGACGGCGATTTTTCCTCCGGTACCACCAATAATTTTTTTAGCGATCAAATTTATAAGGAAATATGCAATCCAAATGGGCCCTGTGTCTCAAAGTCTATATGCGTTGGCTCAGATACACATGATAAATGTAGTGGAAAACCCTCCTTTACTGGCGATGGTGAATTCCTAATAGTTGACGGGGTAACATTTCAGCCAACGTATTATCGCCATTTCTGGAAACAATTTTTAACAAATATTCAGCCAAACACAATTTATACAATCTCTTTTGATGTAAGAGATCAATATATAGATCCTCTGTCCGAATTTGGAATTAGAATTGTTGTAGACAATCAGCAGGTAGCTATTACTCCAGACTTTGGCGGCTCATGGACAACCTTTACCTACAACTGGAACTCGGGAACGTCAAGTGGAAATGTGGAATTTGCGCTCGAAATTACTGGTCATCATTTACGGGATTTTGCAATTGATAATATTTCTTTTAAATATTGTGAAAATTGCCTGGCTTATGGGACTATTATTCCAGCATTGGATGAAAACTGCAACTATATTTTTGATGCAATTCTTCAAAGTAATCGACAAATAATTGGATATGATTGGGATTTCAATGATGGTTCCTTTTCTTCAGAAAAAAATCCAACTCACTCATTTGCTTTGCCCGGTTTTTATAACGTTTGCCTCACAGTAATAATGTTGGATGGCGATGATTGTTGCAGGCAAACGATTTGTAATGAATTTTATATAACTAACTGCGGAGAATTAGAAGAATTGAAAAAATCAAACTCCCAAAGCTCCTTTTTAACTATATCAAATCACCATCAGGTGGAGATTTACCCAAACCCAAATGAAGGCGATTTCCGGATTTCTTTGAATAGTTCTGAAAAGATTGAAAAACCTTTGAACTTGAAAATCTATAATCTTCAGGGTCAGTTGGTTCATGAAGAAGAATTTCAAAAATCCTTATCCAATGGAAAATTAGAATTAAACATTGAAGGATTAGACCTTTCTAAAGGGACTTATATTCTTGACTTAATGGTAAATGATGAAAAACTCTCTTTAAAATACTCAGTTAAATAAGGAAAGAAACATTTGGAATATTCTTAAGCCATCCCATGTCGGGATGGCTTTCTCTTTTTTTATAAAGCCTTCCTCTTTGAACTTAAGTTCTAGCTATCGGTTAATTAAATTAAGATAAGTAATTTGGTCTAAGCTTTAGGCACATTTTTATGTTAGGATATCAATTTTCAAAATACACAGGAAAAATTCAATCTGTTTTCGATCGCCTTTTTGGGATCTTTAAGGAGCTATTACTTTATACCTCTGGGGATGTGGATGAAGCACTGGACTGGCTAAAAGAAATTGATAATGAACATAAAATTTCTACCAAGGATTATACGCTCGAAGATTTTATTGAAGATTTAAAAAAGAAAGGCTTTTTAAGAGAGGAGCTTGAGGACCCAAATGGAGGAAGTGGATTGAGCATAACTGCTAAAACAGAAAGATCAATTCGAAGCAGTGCATTGGATCAAATTTTCGGTAAACTGAAAAAATCAAATGCTGGGAATCACAATACTAAAAAGAGCGGAAGAGGTGACGAACAAACTGCTGATTTAAGACAATATCAATTTGGAGATAGTCTCGATCAAATTGCCATGAATGAGAGCATCAAAAATGCTTTGATAAACCAAGGAATTGATGATTTTGGAATGACCCAGAAAGACCTTGTTGTACAAGAAACCTTGTATAAAGCTCAAATGTCCACTGTACTAATGATTGATATTTCGCATTCCATGATTTTATATGGTGAGGACAGAATTACTCCTGCCAAAAAAGTAGCACTGGCTCTAGCCGAATTGATAAAAACACGATATCCAAAGGACACTCTGGATATTATTGTTTTTGGAAACGACGCCTGGCAAATAAAGTTAGAAGACCTTCCCTATTTAAAAGTTGGGCCTTACCATACCAATACTGTAGCCGGTTTGGAATTGGCAATGGATCTTCTTCGAAAAAAGAAAAATGCCAACAAACAAATTTTCATGATCACCGATGGAAAACCGAGTTGTATTAAAGAACGAGATGGGAGCTACTATAAAAACAGCATGGGCTTGGACGAATATATCGTAAACCAATGTCTAAATAAAGCCGCCGCTTGTAGAAGGTTAAAAATACCCATAACCACCTTTATGATTGCCCAAGACAATTACCTCCAACAGTTTATTCATGAATTTACAGAAGCCAATAAAGGCAAAGCATTTTATACCGGCTTAAAAGGATTAGGTGAATTTATTTTTAAGGATTACGAATCGAACAGAAAAAAAAATAGCAAGTAAAAAATATGGATTATCCATCTATTAAAGACTTAGGGCAATTAAAAAAATCGGCCTATCATTCAAAAACAATTAAAGAAGAACTGCGTGCCAATCTTATTGAAAATATAAAATCGGGTAAAAGTGTTTTTCACGAAATACATGGTTTTGAAAATACTGTAATTCCAGACTTGGAAAGAGCCATATTGTCTGGACATAATATTAATTTCTTGGGCTTGCGCGGTCAGGCTAAAACGAAGATTGCCCGTTTAATGGTGCAGCTTTTAGACGAGTATATTCCTGCTATTGACGGGAGCGAAATAAACGATGATCCCTTAAATCCAATTTCTAATTTTGGAATGGAACTTATTGGAGAAAAAGGAGATAAAACCCCAATTAAGTGGATTCATAGAAGTGAGAGGTATTATGAAAAACTGGCCACTCCAGATGTTACCGTTGCCGATTTAATTGGCGATGTAGACCCAATAAAAGCGGCCAATTTAAAACTATCTTATGCTGACGAAAGGGTTATTCATTTAGGAATGATTCCTAGGGCCAACCGCAGCATTTTTGTAATTAACGAACTTCCAGATTTACAAGCTCGCATTCAGGTTGCGCTTTTCAATATTTTACAAGAAGGAGATGTACAAATTCGTGGCTTTAAGCTCAGATTGAATTTAGATGTGCAATTCGTATTCACCGCAAACCCTGAAGATTACACAAATAGAGGTTCTATTGTTACCCCTTTGAAGGATAGAATTGGGAGTCAGATTTTGACTCATTACCCTGAGGATATTGAAGTTTCCAAAAAAATAACTCGACAGGAAGCAAAACTTAAGGAAAGCCAAACTTCACTTGTGGCTATTCCAGAATTAGCGCGGGATCTTTTGGAGCAAATAGCTTTTGAAGCAAGAGACAATGAGTATATAGATTCAAAAAGTGGTGTATCGGCTCGCCTTACAATTTCGGCATTGGAAAATCTGATGAGCGGAGCAGAAAGAAGGGCTCTAATGAATGGGGGTAAAAAAACTAGTATTCGACTTTCGGATTTCATTTCTATAATTCCGGCTATTACAGGAAAGGTAGAATTGGTTTATGAAGGGGAACAAGAAGGTGCAAATTTGGTTGCGGAGCATATAATTAGCAGTGCGGTAAAAACTCAGATTTCCGAGCTTCTTCCGAGTTTGGAAAACCTGAAATCTACAGATGCTGACAATCGCTATAAGGATTTAATTAATTGGTTTGGTGAGGGAAATAGTATCGAAATATTAAGTGATTTTACAGATAAAGAATACGAAAACACCTTGGCCAAAGTTCATCCTTTAGCAAAGGTGGTGGAGAAATACCAAAAGGATTTAGTAAAAAATGAAAAGCTATTTTTAATGGAAATGTTATTATGGGCCTTAGCCGAACACTCAAAACTCAACAAAGAAAAATTAACAAGTGGCTATAATTTCTCTGATTTATTCAGCTCTTATTTAAGGGGAGAAATCTAATTTACTCTTCCTCCAATTCATTTTCTTGCGGCTCCACTGGGGCCGTTTTTTTTGAGGCCTTTTTATTGAATTTCACCAAAGTCATTTGCCGGATTCCAGTGTGAAATAAAAATTCATTCTGAAAACCATTGTACTCTTCTCGAGTAAATTTGAATTTGGTTTGAAGTCCAAAATAAGTAGTATCCGATGATAAAGGAGCTTCCAACTGAGCTTTATTTTCCCATAACATCTTCAAAAATATCATCCCAATATCGTATCCCTGAAAAGAATAAGAACTCGGTTCTGTATTGTATTGATCTCTATAATTTTGAATAAAGTTTTTTGTAATTGAATCTTGGTAATTAATAAAGTTAGGATCTGTCATTGTCAACCTTAATTTATCCAAATAATCGGTTTCCAATGTGGCGATATCTTTCACTTTATGAGAGGCCAAAAAATAAATGGAAGTATCTCTTAACTGCCTCAATTTATTAATTAGGTCACTCAGAAAAACTTTGTCCTCGGAAACAACCACAAACACATTTCTTTTATCTGAAGAAACTACCTCCGCTAATTCGTTTCGTTTTAGCATTTCCTCTGTAAAAGTTACGTCCCCCATAAAAGAAGCGTCATCTCGAGCTAATAATCTTCCTTTAATTTTTAAAATACTCCTACTCTCTTTTGATGTTCCGGTGTGTGCAAAAATAATATTTGCGCTATGGAATCCTTCATTAATAATATCTGCAATTTTTGAGGAGGTGGCGTTTTCGCCGGGTACACATTGAATCAAATTTGGTCTGGATTCTGGGCTTACAGTTCTACTTAAAGGACTCAAAACCATAATTTCCTCTTCAATTAATTCGTCGGCAACATATTCCACATTGCTTTTAAATAAAGGACCAATAATCAAATCCGGTTGATCTGCTTTTAGACTATCAACAAATGTCCTGACTAAATTTTTATCGTTTCGTGTGTCAAATACTTTTAGGTCTAGGGGCATTCCTATTTTTGAAAAACTGTCCAGGGCCAACATTAAACCATTGTAAAATTCTATTGAAGCCAAGCTATTTCTATCCAACTTCGGTCTTGTAAATTTGGCAATATCTATTAAGTTTGGGTCTAGGTTTCCCTCAGCATTATCGTAGGCTTTAAAGGCTGCCGACCTTCTTAAGGAATCTGCAGGAATGGTAAAAGGCAGCATAATGCTAATTTTAAAATCCCTTCCTAAATCTTCAAATTTTGTGTTGGAACTAATGGCTTTATTTTCTTTTGAGCTATCTAAAGGAACCAAAATAATTGGCACTTGAGCAACACCGCTTGAATCTACTTTATTAAAAAGTCTATCCAACCATCCTGTATTTTCCACCGCCTTTTTTTCATCCTCACCAGCTCTAGGAATAATAATGTATTTGTCTAATTCTATTCCATCCTCCAATTCTGGATTAAGAGCTACTAATTCCTCTTTACTTACCCCGTATTTCTGCTTTAAGGAAAAGAAAGAATCACCAACTTTAATTTGATATAAAAAATTGTTTTCTACCTCCTTTGTGGATTTTGGTTTTTCTTCATCAACGACCAGACCTCCTCTGGGTGCAGTTACGGTAGCATAGGCCTTTCGGTTTTTTGGAAGTTTTAATTTAAAACCTATTTGCAGGCCATTTTTAGCATCAGGATTTAAAATATAAAGACTATCCAAACTAATTTTAAATTTTTTGGATAAACTATAAGCTGTTTCACCAGCCGACACTGTATGGAAATAATAACTTTTATCTGTTGGATCTTCAGCAACTTCCTCTTGTGGTATTGCTTCTGGAATAAAAATTTCAAGTCCAGATTTTAAACCATCTGCCAGACCATTATTTACTTTTTTTATTTCCTCGGGAGTCGTTTGGTATTCTTTTGCCAAGGAATAAAGCGTTTCACCGTCTAGGACTAAGTGCGTTTTTAATTTGGAAGGGTTTTCCTTGGGTTTTGGTTTGGAATCTGGGATTGTTAAAACCATTCCCTCCTTTAATCCGTTCTTAATATCTGGATTAAGTTTTTGTAGATCTTCAATACTAATTCCATATTGTTTAGAAATACCATAAACCGTTTCCTTACTTTCTACGGTATGGGATTTGGTTTGAGCTTCGGCCGATAAGGCAAAAACACAGGCAATAAAAAAAAGTACTATTCGCTTATTAATCATTCCCATTCTATAGTCGCCGGGGGTTTGGAACTAATATCATATACCACTCTGTTTACCCCTTTAACGCGGTTAATTATTTTATTGGAGATCTCAGCTAAAAAATCATAGGGTAAATGTACCCAATCTGCTGTCATTCCATCCGTACTTTCTACTGCTCTTAGAGCCACAACACTTTCGTAAGTTCTTTCATCGCCCATTACTCCTACGGATTGCACAGGTAATAACATCGCACCTGCTTGCCAAACATCGTCGTATAATCCATGTTCTTTTAGTCCCGAAATAAATACATGATCTACTTCTTGAAGTATTCTTACTTTTTCTTTGGTAATTTCTCCTAAAATACGAATCGCTAAGCCTGGTCCAGGAAAAGGGTGTCTTCCTAGTAATTCTTCGTCAATTCCCATCGATCTGCCCACTCTTCTCACCTCATCTTTAAATAAGGTATTCATCGGCTCCACAATTTTTAGCTTCATAAAATCTGGAAGTCCGCCCACATTATGGTGGGATTTAATGGTTGCCGAAGGTCCATTTACGGAAACAGACTCAATTATATCTGGGTAAATAGTTCCTTGTGCCAACCAAACTACATCTTTTATTGCAGAAGCTTCTTCATCAAATACTTCAATGAAGCTTTTCCCAATTATTTTTCTTTTGGTTTCTGGATCCGAAATTCCTTCAAGAGCATCGAGGAATTTATCAGAAGAATCTACTCCTTTAATATTCAGACCCATTTCCTTGTACTGGTCGAGTACTAGTTCAAATTCATTTTTTCTTAATACCCCATTATTCACAAAAATACAATGAAGCTGCTCACCAATGGCTTTAGACAATAAAACCGCCGTAACGGTAGAATCCACACCGCCCGATAATCCTAAAACAACTTTATCGCCGCCTATTTTTTCCTTCAATGCTTGTACGCTATCCTCCACAAAAGAGGCAGGTGTCCAATTCTGATTGCAATCACAAATGCCTACAACAAAATTCTTCAGTAAGGTTAATCCGTCTTTGGAATGGTAAACTTCTGGATGAAACTGGATTCCGTAGGTGTTTTCATTTTCAATTTTAAAGGCTGCAACCTTTACGTCCTTGGTACTTGCTATAATAGTATAGTTGGGAGCTACAGATTTAATAGAATCTCCATGGCTCATCCAAACTTGAGAATCTTTTGGAATATCCTTTAAAAGATCACTTTCTGTGTTTACAAATTCCAGATTAGCCCTTCCGTACTCCCTTGTGTTTGAGGGTGCAACTTCGCCACCAAAATGATGCGCCAAATATTGGGCACCATAACAAACTCCCAAAAGTGGTTTTTGATTTTTTATTTTCTCTAAGTCCAAAACTGGAGCATCCTTATCCAATACCGAAGATGGTCCTCCACTTATGATTACTCCTTTAATATTGGAGCCTAATTCCGGAACCTTATTATAAGGGTGGATTTCGCAATAGATATTTAATTCTCTAACTCTGCGCGCAATTAGTTGCGTGTATTGAGAGCCACAATCAAGGATAAGGATCATTTCTTCCATCGGGCAAAGATAATTTGTTTTGAAATTTCAATAGTAGTTTTCGGAAAGCATTTTTAACCAGATTATTAACTTTTCAGGGATTTTTAATAGGGATTAGCTAAATCGCTGATAATTACTAATTTTGCATCAATTAAAAACAAAACCGAACTTATGAAAGTCCTTAAAGTAATTGTGATTATTCTTATTGTCCTTTTTGGTGGCTATGCTGCTTGGATGGCAAGTATTCCTGCTGAATTTAAAATTGAAAGAAGCGCCGAAATTGATGCACCTAGCTCAAAAGTTTATGCTGAAGTTGTGGATTTAACCACTTGGAAAGAATGGAGTTTTTGGGATCTTATGGATAGCACCAATGTTGTTGAATACCAAGGAACCCCAGGAGCAGTTGGATCCTCCTATACCTGGAAAGGAGAACAAACCGGTGAAGGAAGGTTTGAAATTACAGCTCTTGAAGAAAACACAAAATTAGACTACTCCATTGAATTTTTAGGCCAAGGTGGTGGAACCGGTGCCTTTACATTTATCGAAAATTCTGGAAAAACGAATGTTAGCTATTCTTTTGAAATGAAATTTGGTTTCTGGGATAGAATTGGATCCTATTTTATGGAAGGAATGATGGGAATGGCTTTTGACTCCAGTCTTGTAAATTTAAAATCTATGATTGAAGCTATGCCAGTTGATAATGGTGGAAACGCTTCTTTTGAATTAATGGAAAATACCCCAATGGCCTATTATGCTGTTACAGATGAGATTCCTATTTCAGAAATGAATTCTCAATTTTTTGCTTCTGGATTTGCAGAAGTTGGCCAATATTTAGGTAAAGAGGCTGCTAATTTAACTGGCGCTCCTTTCGCACTTTACCATGTTTGGGATATGGAAAATGGAATTACCAAAGTTTCCGTAGCATTACCTGTAAATAGTGAATTGGAAGGAAATGACAGAGTTGTAAAAGGAATGACTCATGAAGGAACTGTTCTTAAAGCAGTGCACATGGGAGATTATGCTGGAACGGGTGAAGTTCATATGGCAATAGAAACTCATGTAAATTCAAGCGATCTTCAAATTGTTGGATCTCCTTGGGAGGTTTACCTTACTGATCCAGGTTCTGAACCTGATACAGCTAAATGGGTTACCGAAATTTACTACCCAGTAATGAAAGCGGAAAAGACTGAAGAATAAATAGCCTAATTTCATCATAACATTTAAAAAAGCTTCCTTTATGGGGAGCTTTTTTTTTGCGCCATCCATTCTTTTTGGAAGGATGAGAATATCCTAGTTTCTATTATTAAAATCAAATCCGACCATCAAATTAAATCAAAACCCATGGCAAATGGTCTTGCGAATGATTCTTTAGACTAACAAACCCTGGGAAGCTTAGTTGAAATTCCCAGGTTAATAAATATGAAAATGTACTAAGCGTGATTAAATAGGAATGGATACTACTAGTGCTAACCTCCTGAAAATTGAAAGCGCTAAGCACTTGGCAGCATTCTAATTTAAAGGAATGAAAAGAAAACACCACAATCCTAAAATCAAAAAAAATCCCCTTACCAATTAAGGAAAGGGGATTTAAATATTTTCTTTAATTAAAGTCTAATAGAAACTTGCTCTACGGTCTTTAATTTTTGCCGCCTCCTTTAAGCTTGTGAAAACTCCACCTCTTACAGTTGGCAAAATATTACTAATCAGCTTAGTTTGCTCTGCTGTATAATCAGGAAGTTCTGCTGGGCTAACATGACTTTCGGCTGTTACCACAAACACACCTCTAATTCCAACAATTGGTTGTGAAAGTGTATTTAATTCCACTGTGCTTAGGGCACCTACAACTTTAGGTTCTGTTCCATAACCACTAATAACCGCACCAGAGAAATTTACTACTTGGTCCTTTACCGAAGTGTTTAATGCTGAAGCCAATTCGTTGATGTTTGTTGCATTAAGTTTTGCTTCATTAATTTTCTTGGTAAGAATTTCTGCTTTCTTTTCTAGAATTACTTGTTTTTTAACCTCTTCTTCAACAGAAGCTAAATCTGCCAATCCTTCTTCTTTTTTACTTGTAAGGATAGTAACTGCAAAAGTTGAAGTAGTACTATTTGGTTGAAACAATTGGATATCACCAACCTTAGTTTCTTCCTCATAAGTCCATTTTACAATATCTCTAGCATCTGGGCCAATTCCAGAAATATTTTCTTGGAATTCTGAAATGTTTGTAATTGGACGAACTAAATAGGAACCTTCCTCTGCTTTTGCTCTAAACTCATCTATGGAAGTGATATTGGAAGCAAACTTACTGGCTTCATCATAAAAGATATTATAAGTTTCGTCACTTATTTCCACCTTACGGCTAATAGTAACCAACTCTATGGCTTCAGACTTTTCTCCATGACTTAACACTTCAATGATATGGAATCCAAATGGAGAAGGAACCAATTTGATGGATCCAGGATCATTGTTGAAACAGAAATCGGAAAATGCTTTAACCATTGTTTTATCGTCAAACTTGGCCAATTTACCTCCGTTAATGGCAGATTGGCTATCATCTGAATTGGTTTTAGCCAATGCTGCAAAAAGTGAAGTATCTGCTTTAACAGCTTCCAATAAACTATCAGCTAATATTTTTGCCTCTTCATAAGTTCTTTCGGTATTGGCTCTTTGTGCTCCAACGTAGCTTAACAAAATATGACGAGATTCTGCCGAATCTGGTAGTACTTTTCTATCCGTTAATTTGGTTAAACGGTAATAATCACCATCTAAATAAGGCCCTTTGATATATCCTGTATCCTGATCAAATATAGTACTGTCCAATGGAGCAGGAATATTTGATTTTCTATAAAAAGATGGGTAGGTCGGTAATTCACTATTGCTCATGGCAAAAGAAGAATCGTCCTTAGTTGTAATAAAGGAATCGAAAGTATCACCTCTTACAATTGCAGGTTCTAATAATTTTTGGAGATCAGATTTTGCTTCATCCAAATCTTCTTGGGAAGCAACCACTGAAAAGTTTACAAACTCAATACCACGGCTTTGCTCAGTTTGAAAATCCTCCTTGTGGTCATTCAAGTAATTTTGTAGGTCTTGATTACTTACCTCAATAGTTGAATCTGCAATTGAACTAAATTCTTGAACTAAAAATTTTCCTGTTGAAGAATTATTTTCCATTTCATAATTGATCTTCACCAAATTTTTTGGGTAGTACAATCCTTTTTCAATGGAAGTGGTATATTTTCTACTTCTAGTGTCCTCGATTGTTCCGTCTTCAAAGTTCAACCAGTTTTCGTATTCTTTTCTTGCATTTTCATCAGATCCACTATTTGCTTTTATATCGCTGATGTATGCTTGCATCTTGGCTTCGCTAAACGTCTGGCTCACCTCATCCTTAAATCCTGGAGCATTCTGAATATTCGGATTGGATTTTAATCTTTCATATAATTCTTCAGAAGTACATTCAAACCCTAATTCTTCATATTGGGATTCCAAAATTTCCTCAGAAATCAACTTATTCCAAACACCATCCACGATTTGCATCTGGGTAAAGTTGGTGTTTTGTCCGTTTTGTTGTTGTGATTGTTTTACCAAGATTTCATAGGCGGTCATTTCCCTTGAAAACTCTGTTATTTCAATTGTTCTACCATTGATTTTACCAACAACAGCAGCATCTCCTCTAAAGATTGAATTTCCATTTCCTAATAAATCACCTAAGACAAATGCTACAATTGCAAATCCAATGATTCCTACTAATAATCCTGAACGTCTCCGTATGCGCTCTAATTCCGCCATAACAAAAAATAAATTTAAGTCTGCGAATATACAATTGTCAATCAAAAGAATAAACCTCTATTTAAGGTTTATTTAGTCTTCGGAAATACGTAGCCTTATTGTGTTGATTTTAGACTCTGAAACGTCTTCCACCACAAAGACAAATGGTGGCAAATGAAATTCTTCTCCTTGAGGCGGAATGCTTTCTAAATAATTGATTACCAAGCCTCCTAACGTACTGTAATTTTCAGATTCTGGAAGTTTTAGGTCGTATTTAATATTCAAATAATCAATTTCTTGTCGAGCTGATAATCGGTATTCGGTATCTGTAATTCGATCTTCAATTAAATCTTCTGTATCATGTTCATCGTCAATTTCGCCAAAAAGCTCTTCAACAATGTCCTCCATCGTAACCAAACCGGATGTTCCTCCAAATTCATCCAGCACTACAGCAATACTTCTTCTTTCGCGAATTAATAAGTTTAAAATCTCATTAGCAGGCATGCTTTCTGGTATAAAACTTACTGGTCTTAAAATAGATTTTATATCCTTTGGCTTTTTAAAAAGCTCAAAACTGTGGGTGTAACCAATAATATTATCTACAGAATCTTTATAAATCAGGATCTTACTTAAACTGGATTCTATAAAACTATCCTTTAGTTCATTTATTCCCAGGCTTGAGTCCAATGCTACAATCTCAGTTCGTGGAATCATAAACTCCCTAGCCTTGATTTCATTAAACTCCAGTGCGTTTTTAAAAATTTGAATCTCGGTATCTACTTCATCTTCATTAGGAACAAAAGCATCCGTTCTTTCCTTAACATAATTATCGAGGTCTACCTTATTAAATACAGATTCGGCTTCTTTGGGATTGGCTTTGAGAATGTATTTTAAAACAAAATTGGAAATCACAACCATTAAGCTTACCACTGGATAAAACAGATAATAGAAAAATGTGCTTGGTATGGCAAAAATTTGCAAGTACCATGTTGGGTTTGTGTTAAAAATCGCTTTTGGTAAAAATTCGGCAAGAACCAATATCACCACAGTACTAATAAAGGTTTGTATAATTAGCACCCCAACAGTCAATTCCCCTGTAAATAAAGGGCTTAACAGCTCAGGCATAAACAAACCGTAAATAACTAGTGCTACATTGTTGCCTACTAACATAGCCGCAATAAAACGAGCTGGTCTTTTAATAAGCTTGCTAATAATCTGGTAGGAAAAGACTCCTTTCTTGTTTTCTACCTCAATGTGAAATCTATTGGAAGACACATAGGCAATTTCAATTCCAGAAAAAAGTGCTGAAAAAAGCAGGGAAAGAATAATATAACCGATAAGGGTCATTCTTGATTTTTAAGTTTTTCCTCCTGTCGTTGTTCCATTTTAAGTCTTGTTTTCCGTCTAAAGAAATACATAAAAACCCCGACAGATAGGGAAAGATAAAACAAATTTGTACCACCTTCAACATTCCACAAACGAATTATCTCATATAGGGATGCTGCAATTACAAACAGCCACATATATTCTACAATTTTAATCGCTTTTCTCATCCTCTTTTAAATTAATGGTCCCTATAATATCTTTTATCTGGTAATCTGTAAAATCTTGGTTGGCCTCAAATCCATTGCCCTCAATAATTTTATCTGGCGTTGTAATTTTCACATAGGCATCAGAATAAATCAATCCTTTTCTTTGATCCCAATACATGAGTTCCGTGTTAATTTGTTCTCCCATTTTATTCACAACTACCACATTTCCTTTTGACTCCCAAATTTGGGTGTTCATCATTTGTTTGGCATAATTGGCCCTCATTCGAGAATTCTCATTTCCCGCAACATCGTAGAAATTTACATTGATGGTGTTGGGAAACAACCGATAAGGCTTTTCGAGTTGTGAATAGGTTTCTGCTCTTGGTGCTGTTAATTTCAATCGTGTAAAACTGCTATCAGAATATTCCAAAACCAAATTTTCTTGAATTTCCATTGGACTTTTATCCGCAGACCCCAGTTTTTTCACCTCCCCCAAATCATTTTCGCAAGAAGACAAAAAAAGCATCATTGCCAAGAAGGCAATGATGCTTTTAAAACTTATTTTCTTAAATATCATTATTAGTAAAAGGTCATCGTAATGGTTTCATTAATCCAACAACCGATGGTGTATTTGTCGCCTTCAACATAACCCAATTCAAAGGCAATCCCCTTACCTGGAATCTGCCCTTTGTAAATTGCAATATATTTATTGGCCTTTTTACTTACACTAGGGTCAATACTCTTTGCATAGTTTAATTTATCAATAGCCGCCCAATAAACTGCTTTTTTCTCAACTACATTGGTTCCACATTTTCCATCTGCTAAAGCATAAACCTGAGCCAATAAAATATAAGGCTGACCCCAATCTCTTCTTTTAGAAATGGAAACCATAATATTGGACTTGGCCTTTGGTAGGTTTCCTAATTTGGTAGCATAAATTCCTCCAATTGTTAAATAATCTTTGGCGGCCTTCTTAGGATCTACTTCCTTGCTTCCAGCTTCTGTAAAATATCCTACAGCCTTTGAAAATTCTCCATTTTTATAGGCCAATTTACCCATTGCTCTAGCGGCATCAATGGAAGGTTCAATAGCATATAAGGCTTCTGCAATTTTAAAGAAAACTGGAGTTTCAGTACAATCCTCATCTTCTCCTTCTTCATTTTCCCTTTCCTTCAATAACATTTTAGAAGCACGTTTCAACCAAACTACATCAGTTTTATGCTCTTCAAAAGTTTCCTCATTATAAATGGTGTATAACCTTTTGCAAGTAGCAATTTTTCCAATAATTTTATTCGCATTGGACTCTACACTTTCGTATCTCGCCAACTCTCTTTTAGATTTTGCCAATAACTTTTGCTCCTTCGCGGTAAGATTTGCAGAAGTTGTATCCTCACTTTGGGCACTTAATTTCGTAATTGTTGCATTAAGAATATTGTTGTTTACTTCAATTCCCTCCACCACAATTCCATAGGCGTCGAAAACATCAGCAACGGAAAACACTTTTTCGTTAAACAGTCTGGCAGAAACTCCAAAAAGGCCATTGTAAAATGCTGCTCCTTGTTCTTGACCACCAATTTCTAAAGCTTTTGTGAAAATATCGTAAATCTCTTGGTTCGTTCCTCTGCGGTACTTCATCATGTCTAAGGCTTTTAATCCTAAAACATAATCTTCTTTTCCTGGAAAGTAAACCAGTCTGTTATCATAAACCTCCAAAAGAAGATCTATATACTTATTCATGGTTACAGAATCCTTAGCTTTCTTTGCCTTTTTTATTTGATGCTTGACAAGCTTTGGTCCGTAAACAAAATTATTTTTCGAAGATTGAGGGCAGATTTCATATACTACTTTCCATGCAACGATAGCCGTATCGATTTCCTTATTCTTAATTTGATCGTTGTAAATTATTAGATTCTCATGGCATCTAACACTATCAGTTCCATATTTGGATTGGGCCTGACCGACATAACTAAAACCTAAGGTGGCAACAATTATCCAAAGTAACTTTCTCATTTTTCTTCTCTCTTTTATCTGTATTTATATTTAATGAACCATTTATCATTTAGGGTTAATCCCAAATAGAAGTTCAGGTATGTTTCTTGAATTAAACCATTATTGGTGGTTCCTCTTCGTCCTATAACTAATCCTGTATTTATGGTATTTACTCTAACAACTCCTGGAACATTGCTCCTTCTAACGGGTATCCCCATTCCAAAAGTCATTCCATAATTCATAATGTCGGAGTTGTTTACATTATAAGGAGTTTTTTCAAAAAATCCACCAAAGCGATATTGAATTGAGGAGCCAAATGATCTGCTTTTTTTAAGTCGATCAAAAGTTTCTACTGGAATAAAATATCCGCCTAGCTCGGCTTTATAACCGTCAACCATATTGGTATTGCTACCATCAAAGTTTTTAAATTCCGAGCCATTATACAAATGGAAATCTGCATTTATTACCCAGGCATGATTTCCATTGTAAAGGGATTTTTTTCTTTTCCCATAAGATATCCCAAAACCAAATTCACTTGGTAGTGTAATTTCAGAATCTATTGAATTTGATGTAGCAGTGCTGTCAATTGGAGATTCAAATCCTGGTTGACCAATAAACGTGTAGGAATAATTCCCCACAGTTGAATTTAAATTCATTGAATTGGAATAAGTAAAACCCAATCCCAATTCACGATCGTCTTTTAGATCGTGAACATATTGCCCACCAAAAGAAAAATAGGCTCCACGGATATTGGCTCTTTCTTGAACCTTAGAATTGTAAAATTTGGAGTTGTCCCAAATAACGTATTGACTTTCCTCAACTCTTCCGAAAACAAATGAGCTATTTACACCGAGTGAAAGCCCCTTTGCGACCTCAAATGAATTACCAAGGAAAAATTGATTTAATCCACCGTTTCCACTTGTTTGTCGGCTCACCGTTTGATCTACAACCTGTGTTGTGGAAGAAATACTGTAACCTTTAAAACTATAAGGCTGTAATCCGATAGCTGCTCCCCACCAGTCCTTTACAGGAACTCCAAAGGCAAAATACCTTAATCCGGCACTACCATTTTTTTCCAAATAATCTGGATTCAATTGCTTTTGTTGAATCGATGATCCTTGAAAACCAATTTCAAAAGTTGTGAGATCCAAAGCTGAATAGGATGCTGGATTTAAAAAGTTGATATTGGTATTATCGAAAAACCCAAGATTTGCTCCAGCGTAACCTTGAGCGGCGCTATAAGCGTTGTTGTACAAATCCCCTACCCCAATTTTTGAATAGGGTGAGACAGAAGTAATCTGCGCTTGAAGTTGGGAAATAATTAAAATAAAAAAGGGGACAAAAAATATCCCTCTAAAGCCTTTCTGCATTGTATTCCAGAATGTGGTTCAATCCTGTTAGTAAAAAATCTGGCGCTGCAAAGATGCTATTTTTTAGCAAGTAGTCAAACTGATTTGCGTCTCCGCCGGTAATAATTGTAATTAAAGATGGATAACGACTTTTATAAGCCTCTATTGTGGCCTCAACTTCCCTTTTAAAACCGCCTATAGTTCCACTTAAAATAGATTCTTCTGTACTTTGACCTATCAAATTAAAATGCTTGCTTTTTTCAATTAAAGGAAGCTTTGCGGTAAAATGCGGCAAGGATTTTAACCTCATTTCCAAACCGGGAGCAATTCCTCCCCCATGGTAAACCGAATTTTCATCAATAAAATCATAGGTAACACAAGTTCCCGAATCAATGATTAAACAATTTTGCTTCGGGTAAATTTTCGCTGCGGCTGCGGCCAAAGCAATTCTATCCATCCCCAAGGTTTTTGGTGTTTGGTATTCTAAGGAAAAGGGTATAGAAGTTTCAGAATTTAAAACCAAAACAGGAAAGGGGAAATTTAAAAAGGTGGAATCTTTACCCACATTGGAAACTATTGCCCTTTCTATTTCTTGGAAACTGGAAATTGTTTTTTGAATTCCATCTTCATCAAAAACAGGAAAAGTATGCTTGTCAAGCATTAAACCGTCGTCAAAACGAGCAATTTTCGCTTGACTGTTACCAAAATCAAAAATTAGATTCACTGAAATTAAATAAGTTAGCCTACAAATGTAAATCTTCGCAGAAAATATGTTTTGATTTTTAAAAAAATATTTACATTTGCGCCCCGCTTAAGGGAAAAGCGGTGCCATAGCTCAGTTGGTAGAGCAAAGGACTGAAAATCCTTGTGTCGCTGGTTCGATTCCAGCTGGCACCACTGGGAAAATATCCCACAAATGCAAAAGCCTGCAAACCATACGTTTGCGGGCTTTTTTGTTCTCCCCAATATGCAGAAAAAGGCATCCAAAAACACCTCGCTGGAGGCAATCTGGTGTCCCAAATGGCGGTTTCTTTTGCAGCCTTTTGCTCTCTTTTACATTTTTCAAATTCAATAATAATTCTATTCTTTGAATAGAGCCAAAAATCAATTTGAAATGATGTTAAAGTCTGATTATCAATGCTATCTATTTCTTAGAAAATCAAAACCCCTGAAGAATGGAGAGGTTTCAATCTACCTCAAAATTTGAGGATGCGGTCAAAAAAAAGACATCTCAACAGGCATCTCTTGCACCCCCCTCCGGTGGCAAAAAGACCTTTTTCGGGTGATTGACCATCCACAGGCCAAAAAATATAATATGATTTTAAGCGCGTGGGAAGAAAAATTCAACAAATCATTAGATCACTTGTTTGACTCTCAGGACATTGTAAGCTTAGATGATATTTTTGACTATTTAAAAGGGAAAAGAAAAATTAGTGGAGTCCTACCCTTTTTCCAGAAAAGGAAACTTGAAATTGAGCAACTAATTAATATTGATTACTCAAAAAACACCCTAAAGGTTTACAATAGCACCTTGATTCATTTAACAAGGTTCGTTCATAAATTAAAACGGAAGGACTACCCTTTAAAGCAAGTAGACTATCGTTTTGTAGACCAATTCTTTAAATATTTGAAATTAGAACGAGGCTGTAATACCAATTCCGCCAATAAATATCTTAAAACATTAAAAGCGGTTCTTAATGAGGCAAAAAAGGAAAAATTGATTTCCAGCACCCCTTTTGAAACCTTTAAAATAAAAGCTGGCACCTATAATAGAACCTATTTAAATGAAGATGAATTGCAAAGAATAATTAATGCACCCCTCGAAAACCATAGCTTGAACCTAGTAAGGGACTTCTTTATTTTTGTTTGTTTCACAGGATTGCACTATTCCGATGTAGAATCTCTAAGAACAAAAGATATTGTTTTAAGAAAAAACCAAAAGTGGATCGTGAAGTCCCGAACTAAAAATGGAGAGCAAACCTTAGTACCCCTATTAAAAAATGCCGAAGACATTATCAATAAACATAAACTGCACCTCAAAAAACCAGAAGGGGTGCTAAAAATGTATTCCAATCCAAAAACGAATCAATACCTTAAAGAATTAGCAAGGCTTTGTAATATTGATAAGAACCTCACTTGCAGGGTCGGTAGACATACATTTGCTACTACCGTTACCCTTTCTAATTCGGTTCCATTAGAAGTGTTAGCCACATGTTGGGTCATACCTCTATAAAGACAACTCAGATATATGCGAGGGTAGTTAGTAATAAACTGTTGAATGATATTTCCTTGGTTAAGGAGAAGTATGGGTGATGGGTGTTGTTAGATTGCCGTCTTTCACATCTTGCTAGAGATCCCTTTAAATTGGACAATTCAAAACTGGAAAATCCGAACGCTTGTTTTTATTTACCCCAAAAGTCTAACACCAAATTTAATGAACCAAAAAATAGAAGTGTTTGTGACTTATTTAAAACTTCTCAACTATTAAGGGTAGTTCATCAAGATTTTCTGGGTCCATAATCACTTCTGAGGAAATCTTTCCATTTTCAACAATAAAAAGACGTCCTTGTCCATAGTCATGATTTATATATTCCATATATAGACCTTTTTCATCTAAATATAGGTTTTGAAAATCTCTAGATAATTGGTGAGATGAGAGATGGTGATTGACCATAGAACCGTCTGAATCAGCAATTATTAAATAAAGTTTGGTGTTTTTTAAAGTACCTTGGTTTTCTTTAAAAAATTTAATCAAAAAATTTGAGCAACTGGGACAGCTATGCTCAAGTGGAGCAAACAATACAAGCGAGCGCTCAGCGAATTGATAGTTATTTTCAACATATGATTTAATTCCTCCTTTTTGTTTGGAATTTGTTTTGTCACGAGTTTCTTCTATTTCCTTTTTTAAATCACTAGAATTTCCATGGGTTATTTGTAGTTCATAATGATCAAAAATAAAGACTGATGGATCTTCTTTCATTTTTTCTCTATTCCAAACAAAATAACCTTCCTTGTCCTTCATATCGGAGCTTATCCGAACCTCCTTTGGCACAATACCCTCGGCGATTCTATTGAAGTTTGTATCGGTTACAACAGCATATTGAATAGGGCTTTGGTTTTGAGAATTTGAGTCTTCTTCATCTATTGGAAGAGTTGCTAAATGCAAATATTGTTGGTTGATTTCATCATAGATTATGGAATAAAAACTAGCTTGAAAAGGATCGGACTCAGGTCGTTTGTAAAAAATTTCCACTTTTTCCAATTGAAGCGGCTTGATTGTATCTATCATGGAAGATTTTATTCTATGTAAATCCAATTCATCATTTTTCAAATTGTATTCGTACAGATTTGCGCTATTCTTAAATCCGTAAATCAATTTACCATTGTGTCCCACACAGACATGCGGGACAGAGAAATCAGTCGGATAATAATCACCATTTCTTCCTGGGAAATAAACAGAATGTGATGAAAAGTTGTTTTTCTTAAGGTCTAGATGCCCTCCTACTGGAAATTTTTTTGAATGATAAAGGGAATCACCAAGTCCGAAATTCATTGCATCCATATTCATTAACAACTTACCATTATGATAGATTAAGCCCCAGTATACATTGAAAACATAAGACTCATTGTTTGGATCAAGGCTTTTTTTATTTTCCATCAAACTCACTGGTGCTCCTGTGAAAGAAGGAGTGGATATTAATTCACCCTCATAGTTTATGTGTTTCACTGTGCTATCATGAAAATAATTGAACCTATGAGAAGCGTTATAGCAAAGGAAAATGGAATCTTTATTTACATAACGGAAAACTAGGTCGTTGGTAACCCTAAAATGGTCAACTGGGATTCTATGAATTATCTTATTTGTTTTTGTATAATATTCTAGAAGCTGCTTATTTGTCGGATCATGTAACATAACCAATAAAGAGTCTTCCCTTAAATAGCTTTGGCAAAAAACTGGAGCTCTATATTGATTTGGGAACAATGGGAGACTCAAGCTTTTTGATGTTTTAAAAAATTGAATAATATTAATTTTTTCATTCGAATTCCCGGGTTCTGAATCCTTACATGAGTTTAAGGATATTATCATTAAAAAAACAAGAATAAAATTCGAGTTGTTCATAACAAATAAAATTTAAAAACCCGCACAATGAAGTACGGGTTTTAATTATTAATTTAAAACTAATTTAAGAATTGGAATCATCAGTACAAACATATATAATTACATCATCTCCGTCTACAGCGGTGTAGCATGTTTTAGCCGTACCCCTGCATGAGATAACGGTGCTGGTCGTTCCAACAACCTTTTGATATTTCTTAACACATTTGTCATTAGCAGCCAAATCTAATTCAGTAGGATCGTCAAATGCGTACACTTCAGTAATACTGCCTTCATTGGATTCGAAAAGGAATACCTGACTATAACCCCATTCTGAATTGGCGAGATCATGAGTCTCCGGGACAGCCATTAATTCACCAGCTACTCCATCAAGTTCCTCAATTTCAATTTGAACCTCGGTTATCAGATGTAGGCCCTTTATTATTGGTTATTGGAAAATGATAAAAGTCAAGATTTTTATCTTAACATTTTTTATGGGTTAAAATAAGGTCGAAACTAATGCAATCCATTCATCCCTTTTTATTCTGTTAAGGTTTAATTACCACATTTTTAATTCTTTTTAATGGCTTCCATTTAGCTCTTTTTACTTTCTCTCTATAATCTAGGCCCTGGATTTTCACGTCCAAAAAAGAACAGTACTTAGAAATACTCCAACTAGTCATTATTTGCCAATAAATGGCATTCAGAAAATTTTGGATCCATTGCCTTTAAAACCTAAAGTGAAAAAGTGAATTGCCGCTTAGTTAATAATAAAGCAACCAAATCCAGAAATGCAGCATCTTAAATCCAATAAGAACAAATCCAATGAAATTAAAATTAACTATTTCCCTTTGCATAATGTGCTTTGCGATGATGGCTCAGTGGACTAATATTAGCACTGGTAAAATAGGAAAAGCGCATCTTGTTTGGGCAGTATCGGAAGACAGTATTATTGCTACTGGTAACCATGGTAAAATGTATTATAGCCATGATGGTGGACAAACTTTTGACAGTATTACAACGATTTTTAATTTTGGAGAATGGTTCAGCGATCTTCAATTTTCATCCTCAGGCAAGGGATATTTTTGCGGAGGTACGGCCTTTGGTAACTATTCCAATTTTTTAGCTAGCACGGACGATGTTGGTTTAACTTGGGACTCCTTAACCTCGAATCAATTCGCCGGATCTAGTTTTAATCAAATCGATTTTTTAACGGATGATATTGGTTTTATCCGAGGGGATAATGATCTATTGCTTAAAACATTGGATGCAGGACAAAGTTTCTCTCAAGTTCCTATTCCATTAGGCGCTCGAATAAATTCGGTATCTATAGTAGACAGCCAAACTTGTTTTATCAGCACATCAGAATTTGACTTGACTGGCATATCAAACTATAGAATTTTAAAATCTATTGATCAAGGAAATACGTGGAGGGAAGTCTATTTAAACTCTATTATTGGAAATTCTTTTTCGAGCTATAAAAACATCAATAGCTTTCACTTTAGCAATTCTATGATGGGTCATGCTGTGGGGAATAACGGCATTGTCTTAAAGACCATTGATGGTGGAGAAAACTGGAGTGTTCAGACCTTAGTAAACGATTCAACTTTTTTCATGGATGTGTATTTTATTAATGAAAATTTAGGCTTTGCGCTTGGTATTTATGCCTTTGCTGGCAATTCCAGATCTTCCTGGACTACTAATGATGGTGGTAAAAACTGGACTAAGGATTCTTACTCCTTTACAAGTATTTCTTTTGCAAATGACAGCTTGGGCTATGCTATCCAAAATGGGGTAATATTCAAAACTACTAAAGCTGGAAATATTGGACAAAATGAAAATAAAACTTCCCCCTTGGCTTTATTTCCCAACCCAATTGCAAGCGGTGAATTTCTTAATTTGGAAAACATAGGAGATTCCAAGACTATTGAAATTTACGACGCTTTAGGCCGACTAATGATGAAAAAAACTTACGAAGGAGCATTCCCATTGACCAAATTTCAAGCGGGTATCTATTATATAAAAATTGATGGGAATTCAAATCGGCTTGCCCCTTTTATTGTTGTTGAATAATTTTTTAAATCATATAAAATAAAGGCGCCTTAGGATAAGTCAATTTGAAATTAAGTCATTTCACAAAAAGATGAGCCATAAAAAAAGCCGAGAATTTATCTTGGCTTTTTTTATGGACAACAAAGGTAAACTGTCCAAATAGTGATTAAAAATAACTTACCCTATATCCAAACTTTGTATTCTTTGAAAATCAAGAATAGATTCTTAATCCAACACCTCTTTCACACTTCCACAATGAAGCATCATATCTCCGAAATAGGGGTTATTAACTTCCTCTTCTGCACTTAGCCAAAATGCTCCTTTATTATTCATAGCCATTGGGCAATACTGTTTGTATATTTTCCCATCATTGGATTTGGAAGCTTTTATTAAACTGTAAACATTGTTGGACAGTGAATTAAAATGAGATCGTTGAACATCTGTTTCCGTCGTTTCTGAAATATGTTTGGCCGATGTTTTAATCTTCACTACAATTTCTTCATGATCTTCCCCTTCAATTGCTTTAAAAAGGTTTTTGGCGGCTTCTTGAGCTTTGGCTCCATTCGTTTGAACTAGGGCGTCTTTTAACTCTAGGTAGGCATGAAGAATTTTTTGGGAATCTTCCTTATTTATCGATACTTCTAGTGCTTTATCATTTGATGAATTAGTTTGAGAATTATTGCATCCCATCATAAGAATCCCCAAACTAAAGGTGGCTATTGTTCTAAGTAAAAATCTCTTGTTTTTCATTTTTGATTTGTTTTTGATATTTAATAAAATTATGGATTGACTTGTTTAATTACCTCTCCACAGGTGAGCATTTTATCACCATAATATGGATTCCTTATTTCACTTTTTTGGCTGATCCAGTTGGCCCCTAAATTATTATTGACCATCGGACAAAACTGAATATAGGCAGTGTCTCCAATCGATCCTTCCACTTCTAGCAATTGAATAAAAAGCTTTGAAACAATTTGAAATCCGGATCTAATCTCTTTTAGATCATTTGCTCTTCCCATGGCATTTAAGGTGTTTTGCAGCCTTTCACTATTCCAATCCGAAACGGATTGATAGGCATTATTTTCAATTTTCTGGATGGACCTTGCCAAAGCAGAACTTTTAAGTTTTCCTTCATTTAAATCACTCAGGATCAAAGCATCCTTTAAAGAAAAATACTCGCTAAAAAGTGACTTTATCGATAAATCCGAATCCTTTTTCTCCTGTTTGTGATGTCCTGAAATTGGTGGAGAATTACTTTGAGATTTAGTTCCATGATTATGAATTTGAGGGCTAGGTCCTCCATAGGGATTCATCATACTTGGTTTCCCTGCTAATTGTGCTGCAGCATCAACACTGAATGCCCCGTTGGTAACGATCTCTTCCATTTCGCTTAAACCCTGATTAATTATATAGCTATCGCCCAAAGACAATCCCAGCTGCACTTCTCTCAATAAAAAACCGACTTTAGTATTTGAATTTTGTTTCACAAAAACTATGGACCGTTCTCCTGTCCACATTACAGCCGATTTGGGGACAATTATTTTTTCCTTTTCATCAATTTTACTTTTTATGATTCCAGAAACTAGCATTTCAGGTTTCAGATCCAATTCTTTATTATCAAACTCAAGTCTTGCTTTTGCCACTCTGGTTTTAGCGTTTAGGATTGGATCCATAAAACTGACCACCCCATTTAATGTTTTACCTGGAAATGATAAGAGCGAAAATTCCACCTTATCTCCTTTTTTCACCCAATTGATGTCGCTTTCATAAATATCAAATAATACCCAGGCCTTAGATAAATCGGTGACTTTGAAAAGGGTTTGTCCCTCTTTAATATAAGCACCCTCATTTATCATTTTTTCCGCCACTACTCCAGACACGTCTGCCATAATTGGGAAATATCCAGAGCTCTCCTTATTCTTAATAATAGCTTCAATTTGATTCTCAGTGAGCTTCCAATTCCTCAATTTTGATTTCGCCGCTTCAAACATTTCTGGAAATTCACTTTTAGATTTATTTGCTTCCAACAATTCCTCTTGGGCAACCTCTAATTGGGGACTGTAAATTTTTGCTAAAACTTGTCCCTTAGAAACAAATTCTCCCGTATAGTTGACTTTCAAAACTTCCACCCTGCCCGACAAATGGGAAGTTTGAGAATAAACCTCTCTTTCGTCAACGGTAACTTTCCCATTAACCCTTAGCCATTTAATTGGAATTTTTCTTTCTACCACGGAGGTTTGAATATTGGCTAGATTCATGGCCGAGGGAGACATGCTTATCGACAAGGGATCATCATTATTATCGGTATTTTCAAGCATTGGAATTAGATCCATTCCGCAGATAGGGCATTGTCCTTCTTCGCTTTGTTTTATTTGAGGATGCATGGAGCAGGTCCAAATTTCTTCTTTGGAGATAGCCAAATTTGCCTTTTTTCTTTCTTGATTTTCATCTGCAGAGCCAAAAAACATCGAACCAAGACTTAGGCCTAATACCAAAGCCAAAAGGCCTATGAAATATTTCGATTTTATAAAATTGTTCATATTATTCAGTTTTTGCGGTTAAATATTCAAGCTCTACTAGGGCCAAATAATAATCCTTTACCGCTTTTAATTCTTCTTTTTGGTATTTCAAGGATAGTTGTTGATTTTTTAAAACTTCAGTAAAATCCTCCTCGGAATTTTTGTATTCTCGAAGTAACAGTCTGTTCAACTGCTCAGTTTTAAGGATCTGATTTCTTGAATTGTATTTTAGCTTTATTGCTTTTTCCATTTGAAACAAGGCTCTTTCATGGTTCGTTAATAATCTATTTTCCAAATCTGCTTTGGAATAAGCCAAGCTTTCAATTTGTAGATCAACTTCCGCTATGGCACTTTTATATTTTTTTCTGAAAATTGGGAGGCTCACTGTTAGCATTGGCATCAAAATATCTTTGCCATTATCATCTAGGACGATATCCTGGCGTTTTCCAACAATGGCATAATCTAAGCCGAGCCCAATTTTTGGCCAAAGCATTTTTCGTACTGCAATTTTTGAGGCTTCCTTGGATTTAATACTTAGCTCTTGTGCTTGCAATAAAGGATTGTTGGAAAGCAAGCTGTCCTTTTGAAAAGCCTTTTCTAATTTTGCAATTTCTATTAAATCCGGAATTGAAATATGGAATGATGGGTCGCGATTTAATAGGTGGTTAAATTGTACCGATAAGGGTCTTTTTTCTTCAAGAAGAATTTCGATATCGGTTTCACTATTTTCAATTAATAATTCAGCTCGAATAACATCAGACAAGGATCCTGAACCATTCTCCAACTTTTTAAGGGCAATATCTTTAAGTGTTTGAAGTAATTCTTTGTTTTTCTTTTCAAGGGCCAATAATCTATGAACTTCGTACAGTGAATACCATGTTTGCTTCACATCCCTATAAAGTAAGTTCTTGGAGTCTAAGAACTCTTTAAATTTTACTTCAGCAGCAAAAGAAGCAGCATCCTCCCTTGCCGCGGTGGTCCCAAACCATGGAAACATTTGGCTTAGGCTAATCTTTGCTCTCTGTGGGCCCACTCTTGTTTCTACTGGACTAATAAAATAGCCAAAAGAAAGACTTGGATCGGGCAGAGCTTTTGCCTGGGGAATTCTTTGCAATGCGCTTTCAAATGCTGCATAGCTGGCTTTTAAGCCAAGATTATTTTCTCCAGCTATGGTTAAATACTCATTCAATGTTTGCCCATTGGAAACCAGAGGCAGAAACAATAGAATAAGCCAAAATTTATTTCTTAAAACTTGATTCATACTTGTTTTTTAAGTTTTCTTTCCTGTTTAATACTGTATAAAACTGGAACAATGAAATAGGTGATGGAAGCTATTGCCATACCACCAAAAGCAGGAATCGCCATGGGTATCATTATATCTGCTCCCTTTCCGGTGGAAGTCAATACTGGAAGCAAAGCGATCATTGTTGTCGCGGTTGTCATAATTGCGGGTTTTATTCTTTTCTGACCTGCTTTTAGTACTGCGTTTCGGATTTCAGCTTTTGTATTAGGACTGTTTTTCAAAAAGCTTTGATCTAGATAGGTTCCCATCAAAACTCCATCGTCGGTGCTTATTCCAAAAAGCGCAATAAAGCCCACCCAAACTGCGACGCTAAGATTTATGCTATGCATTTGAAAAAGATGCCTCATGTTGGTGTCAAAAAGGGAAAAATTAAAGGCCCATTCTTCACCATATAACCAAATCATAATGAAGGCTCCACTGAATGACATGGCTATCCCCATAAAAATCATCAATGAGGTGCTTACCGATTTAAATTGAAAATAAAGGATGATAAAAATTATGATGAGAACCACAGGCACAATGATGGAGAGTCGTTTTTCGGCCCTAATTTGATTCTCATAATTTCCTGAAAATTTGTAATTAATTCCAGGCGGAATTATTAATTCACCGCTTTCAACTTTCGATTTTATAGCTTCTTTTGCCTTTTCTACAACCTCTACTTCCGAGAGGCCATCATTCTTATCAAAAAGTACATATCCGACTAAAAATGTATTTTCACTTTTAATCATCTGAGGTCCTTTTACATATTCAATATCCACTAATTCTGAGAGGGGGACTTTGTTTCCAAGAGGCGTAGAAATGAGGATACGTTTTAAATCCTCCGGATCGTCTCTTAGTTCTCTGGGATAGCGCACACGAACGGGAAACCTTTCTCTCCCTTCAATGGTGGACGTAATTTGCATACCTCCAATGGCAGTTTCAATATTCTCCTGAATATCAATTACGCTAAGCCCATGTAATGCAATTGCTTCTCTATTGATATTGAGGTGTATATAGGGTTTTCCAACTATTCTTTCGGCAAAAACTACATCGGCTTTAACTTCTGGAATATCCTTTAAAATCGTTTCGAGTTTTAAGCCAAAACTTTCAATACTTTTAAGATCAGGACCAAAAACTTTTATTCCCATAGGAGCCCTCATACCTGTTTGAAGCATTACCAATCGGGTTTGGATAGGCTGTAGTTTTGGGGCGGATGTAAGGCCAGGGATTTTGCTAACCTTTACGATCTCCTTCCAAATATCATCTGGTGATTGAATATGTTTTCTCCAGTTCCGAAAATACTCTCCATTGGCATCGGGTATTAAATCGTCTTCCACTATTCCTAAGCTTAATGCCTCTTCATTAGAAAGAGAATCCTTAGATTTTAAAATAAACCTACTATCCTTATCTACTTTAAACCTCGATTTATGTCCTTGTTCATTAACTATAAATTGTGGTTTATAGTTGACAATATTTTCGAACATGGAGATTGGAGCCGGGTCTAATGCAGTTTCTGCTCTCCCCATTTTTCCAACAGCAAGCTCTACCTCCGGAATTTGTGACATGAGCATATCCAGCTGCTGGACCATCATTTTATTTTGTTGCATTCCCGAATGCGGCATGGATGTGGGCATTACTAAAAAACTTCCCTCATCTAAATTGGGCATAAACTCCTCCCCCAACCCAGGGAATTTTTCATCCAAACTCTTCCAAACATAGGTCGATTTTAGATCAATATTTAGTTGTTTAAATCCTTTGGGAACAAATCCAAATACTCCAGAAAACCCTTGCCAAATTACAAGGCTAAAAAAAATCAACACCACGGGGAGCATTAGAAATTTGGCTTTGTTCATCAAGCACCAATTCAGAATTTTCTGGTAATATTTTTCCAATAAGAAAAAGGTCCCAAGGATAATTGTAATTAGAATTCCAACGAAAATGAAGTTTAAAAAAGCGGATTTGTTTGGCCCTAATGGAACCCACTCATTGGCTAGAAACCAAATGACAAAAAACAAAGTAATCCCTACTCTTAAATGTTTTAAAACAAAATTTCTTGGATTTCCCAATTCTGAAATTACACCAGCCAGTCCAAAGACCATAAGGGCAGCCCCTGCCCAAATGCTAATCCAAATAGATAAAAACAAGCCCGAAACAATTAATAGAATATTTACAGCTTTTCCTTTAAAATTTTTAGACATCTTAAAACCAAAGAGCCAATTGGCCAAAGTGGGAAGTATAATTAGAGCGACTATAAGTGCAGAAAGTAGAGCAAAGGTTTTGGTAAACGCAAGAGGTTGGAATAATTTTCCTTCGGCGGCCTCGAGCGTGAAAACGGGAATAAAACTGACAATAGTAGTGGCAACAGCAGCCACAATTGCTGAGCTCACTTCAGATGTGGCATTTCTCACCGTATCTATTAATTTTTGACTTGGAAAATCCTTGATGTGTTTGAGTATATTCTCAGATAGTACAATCCCTAAATCAACCATGGTACCTATAGCAATAGCAATTCCGGAGAGAGCTACAATATTTGCTTCAACATGAAAATATCTCATGGCGATGAAAACCATTAGCACTGAAATAGGCAAAATACTGGAAATGAGAATGGAGGCCCTCAGATTCAAAAGCATTACCAGAACTACCAAAATCGTAATAAGAAACTCCAAAGAAAGAGCCTCTTCTAGGGTTCCAAGAGTTTCATTTATTAATTGTGTTCTATCGTAAAACGGAACAATGGTGAGGGTACTTTGAATGCCATTTGGTAAAATCTTGGAAGGCATTCCTTGTTTTAATTCTTGAATTTTATCCTTTACATTGTTTATCACTTGAAGAGGATTTGAGCCATATCTTGAAACGACTACTCCTCCCACTACCTCCGCACCCCCTTTATCCAAAAGCCCGCGCCTTGTGGAGGGCCCTAAGCTCACCACCGCTATATCTTTAATAGTAATCGGAACATTTTGATTTACGCTTACTACTGCCTTTTCAATGTCCTCAATAGATTTAACATTACCCAGGCCCCTTATTAAATATTCTGCCTTATTTATTTCTATAGTTTTTGCCCCAACATCTTTGTTTGATCGAGAAACGGCCTTCATTACTTGATGAAGGGAAATATTATAAACTTCAAGGGCATTAGGGTTTACATCAATCTGATATTCTTGAGTGTGCCCTCCAATAGATGCCACTTCCGAAACACCATCAACTGAGTTTAATCCATATTTAACATAAAAATCTTGAACAGTTCTAATTTCATGGAGATCCCAACCCCCTGTCGATTCTCCATTTTTGTCCCTTCCCTCCAAAGTATACCAATATACTTGTCCCAAAGCCGTGGCATCTGGTCCTAAAGATGGTTGTACCCCATCGGGTAAAAGGCCATTTGATAAAGAGTTTAATTTCTCTAATACTCTAGTTCGTGACCAATAAAATTCAACATCTTCATTAAAAATTAAATAGATGGTACTAAAACCAAATACAGAAGAACTCCTAATAGATTTTACCCCTGGAATCCCTAATAAAGATGTGGTTAAAGGATAGGAGATTTGATCCTCAATATCTTGAGGAGACCTCCCTTGCCATTTTGTAAAAACAATCTGTTGATTTTCACCAATATCAGGTATCGCGTCCACTGGAACGGGATCAGAAGGAAGAATAGGATTTTCCCAATTAAATGGGCTGGTAACGACTCCCCATCCAATAAATAACAGCAAAAGCAAAACTGTAATTATTTTATTTTCAAGGAAATAGCTTATTATTTTAGTAAGCATTCAAAGATGAATTGAAATTAATTTATTCGAAATTTCTCCAATGGTTTAGCCATCGAATTAAGCACCATTATTAGTGCTCTTTTCAATAAATTATCAATCCTAAATAATAAAACGTTGCAATAAAACGGTGAGTTCCGGAAGCGGAAGTGGGGGGGTATATAAAAATTTCAGGTCAATATCTTGACGATCTGAAAAATTGGTTTTTGAAACAAAAAGCAATACGGCATAAACAAGATTCGTACTGGTATGGCTGGATATTGAGGAATTTAAATCCACATCCATTCTTAGAGATTCATGTTGATCTTCACAACATGGTTTTGGGCTAATATTTGAAAACTCAGAATTTATTTCATGAAAACATTCGCCTTCCGTTAGGCTCTCCATTCCGCAATCTAAATCTTCATTCGCCAATGAGATTTTCTTTTTTACAGCCTCACCTCCACAATAGTGGGTTTTAATGCTAAACCCAAAATTGGGTGCCAACATTAACAAAGCTAAAAATATGGAAATCAGTTTTTTCACTTCTTCGAAATTACAAAAAATGAATGCTTCCTAGTTTATATAATTTTGACATTTGATTCTATATTTTTTCGAGTATTAACATTAAAGCAGCCATCAGGATCATGGTGGCATTTTCAATTATGGTAACACTGGTCATTGGTAAATTGAAGACATCTCCCAAACAAGCACATTTTATTTTCCTCTTATTTAAATTGCTTTGAATGACCCCTATGCTTCCTAAACCTAGAACTATTATAGTTAGCCAATTGGTAAGCCTGGGTTGAAAGTTAATTAAATAAAAAACTCCTAAAAAAAGCTCTACAAAAGGGTAAACATAGGCCCATCCGCCCCATTTCTGACTAAGGATATCATACATTTTATAGCTATTTGCAAAACCTTTAATGTTTAATAATTTAAAAAAGGAAAAGGCGATAAAAAACCCAGCCATAAAGTGCCTCATAGCCAATTTAATGGAAAATGAATCAAAAGGAAATTGAACTAAAAGGCAAATCCCTAATAGAAATAACACAATCAAAATCAAGGGCTTATAGGTCTTAATCGATTTTTCTATTACTACAGGTTCTTCAAATTGAGGAGAAGCTTGGATATTGGAAATCACATAGTTCTTATTTGGACTAACCAATTGTTGTAGCTCCTTAAGAGAAAGAGCTTCTTGAAAGTGAATAGTTACTTGTGGAGTTTCAAATTGCATTTTCACCGAACTGATACTACTTGATTCAAGTAAGCGATTTGTTATTTTTTTGATGCATTGGTTACAGGTGATTCCCGAAATAGCATAATCTTTAATCAACATCATTTTCAGTTTATTTAGAATTCAAATCTCCCTAATAAACAGGGAAAAACTTTACAGAATTATCTAAATTGTTTCCATGATTGTGTTGCTACTCATCCAATGATTTTCGATCTAAAATTCTTTGTTTTTTAAATGATGAGGGAGTCATGCCTGTCTCCTTTTTAAATTGGCCTGAAAGGTGAGCCACGCTGCTATAATTCATTTTAAAAGCAATTTCAGATAAATTTTGGTTGCCATAAAACAACAATTCTTTTACCCTTTCAATTTTTTGTTGAGTAATAAATTTTTCAATTGTAATTCCCTCTAGAGAAGAAAATAGGCGACTTAAATAAGAGTAATCATGATTCAAGTTTTCTGCTAAATAAGTTGAATAATTGACTTTTAACACCTCGTTTGAATAATGAACCTGTTTTATTATTAAGGTTTTGAGTTTAGAAATTAATTTGGATTTATTGGTTTC
>CAKZNE010000002.1 GCA_937129395.1 uncultured Cryomorphaceae bacterium
ATCTTTTTCAGTTTCATTGTTAATTGTGGTCACCGTAGTTTCTTCTGTACAAACAAAGTTAATTTCAGATGGATTTCCCGTAGCCAAACTAATGAAGTTTGCAACAGATTGGTTTTCAGTGTAAAAGTCTATGGTTCTTTCCTCGCCATCTAAAAGCTCGTAATTTCTAATACATCCCTTCACTACAAAATATGAGTCCTTGGCAACCTGACCTACCTTTAAAAGGTAAGTTCCTTTAGGGTAGGTTTGAAGAGGAAAACTTTTTTCAACCGCAAGGATTTCTTCTTCACTTAAGGTTGTCATTTCTGACAATATCTCTACTAGGATATGTTTCATTTGCATAATTTAAAATGGAGAAACAAATTTATCTGTTTTTCCAAAAAATTCATTTATAAAAGTTGCAGTTTGCCAAAAATACCAATAAAGTAAGAAGGGGAAAAGGGCATATACGTCCTGTTTCGAAAATTTGCAAGCAATTTGGATTATTTTAAACCAACCTTTTTTTAAAAAGCGTTTGTAGGATATAATCTTATCCCAATATTTGATCTAACCAAAAGCCCAATTGGTTCTCAAAACCTCGCCACTAAATAAATCTTGTTTCTGAAAAGATCCTTTTACAATTTATAGCATACCCGTCCTAAACCTTTCTTTATTTTTTATTTAAATGATGATAATCAGCAACTTAAGAGAAGGAGATGTTGCTTTTTGAAAACAACCCTATTGAAAAGAATGAGCCCTTTATTTTTTAAGGATTTCATGAGCTTCCTACGGTAGGTTGGTTCATTTTGGGTCAATCTTTAGATCATGAGCGATAGCGAATAACCCAAAAGAACAGAATTAAACCTTTTTCTTCAGGCGATATTTTTTATTTAGGACACGAGTGAATTTATAGAATCAAATTCCTATCAAAACCTAGTTAACCAAATAATAAATGTGCCCAAGTTTAGGCACATTTATTAGCATTTCAGCAAACTCCTAAGAGAAAAGCAGTTTTTCCTATTCATTAATCCCATCAACTTTCATAATAGGACGAATTTCCAAACGCCATTTACCATCCTCAAATCTAGGGTCTAATTTTGCCAATTCCGTTGCCTCTTTTAAATCTAGTGCCAAAATATGGTAATATCCCGAAATCACCTCTTTCGTTTCATTAAAGGGTCCATCCAAAAATTTTCCGTTTTCTTGGGATAAAATATTGCCTTCCATTTCTAAGGGTTGGGCGGCTTTCATCATTCCATCTGTTACCATTTTTTTTATATAGGCCCCAACTTTTTCAATATGTTCCTGCTGTTGTTGGGGAGAAAGAGCTGCAATCGGGTTTCCTTCATTTCGTATAAAAATCATAAATTCTTTCATAATCTTAGTTCTATTTTTAATTAATTATACTCCTAAAACAATCGAGATTAGATAATAGGGACAAGCTCCTTGATTTTATTTTCCAGCCATTGCTGATCTCGTGGGTTTTTGCAAATTCCCAAAGCCTTATTATAGTGTTCCTTTGCCAAAATCCGTTGGTTATCCAACTTGCAGAACTCGGCCAATGTGCTGTGAAATAGTTGGTTTTGACCTATTTCTGATTTTTTTTCAAGCTTTTGCAATTCACCAATTGCCGCCTTAACGCCTTTGACTTTATAAATGGCAATACTTCTATTTAAACGAACAATGGCGGTGTCTTCCATTTTAATAAGACTGTCATAGAGACTTAGTATTTCCATCCAATCCGTATTTTTATAATTAGAGGAAATGCAATGTTGTGCGGATATGGTGGCTAAAATTAAATAAACTGAAACCTGGCTTTCAGAAGTTGCTTCCTTAAGTTTTAAAATCCCCTTATTTATTAAATCCTGATTCCACTTTCCTCGATCTTGACTTTGCAAATCAACATTGGAATTTGCTTCATTTATTCGAGCATCAAAACGAGAGGCGTTTAAATACATCAAGGCCAACAGGGACTTACAATCCGAAGATTCGTTTAGTGTAGAATGAGATTCTAATATTTCGCAAAGTCGAATGGCTTCAATACACAGATCGAATCGAATTATTTCATTTTTATGGCTTGGGTAATAGCCTTCATTAAAAAGTAGAAATATGGTTTTTAAAACAACAGGAAGGTTCTGCTTTTGGTTTAGGTGAATTGAAAAATCTATTTTGCTAACCCTCAGTTCTTTTCGGCCTCTAACTAGGCGCTTATTGATGGTTTCCTTGGAGGTGAAAAATGCATTCGAAATTTCAGCAATACTAAAGCCACACAGGATTTTTAAAATTAATGTGATTTGAGAATTTGAAGAAATTGAAGGATGGCAGCAGGCAAACATCATTTTTAATTGTTCATCCGAAATTTGTTCCTCTGAAAATTCAAATGGCTCTATTTCTAAGGAGGTGACCCCCAGTTTTTTGCTCTTATAATTTAATTCGAGTTTTTTCCTTTTCAGGATATTCAGACTTAAATTTCTAGCCGTTTTATACAGCCAAGCTTGAGGATTCTCGGGAAGTCCATGGTGTTGCCAATTTTCCACCGCTTTCAACAATGTTTCTTGAACAATATCTTCCGCTGTCTCTACATTTTCGGCTCCCAAATATTTAGTTATAACAGCGACCATCCTTCCATATTCATTTCGAAAAAAATGTTCCGCTAAATCTAGACTAGGTTTCTTTTGGGAGTTTGTCATTCCTTAAATCTGCAAGTTTAAACTTGTCTCAATTATTCTTTAATAAAAATCAGTTTCATTCTAAATTATTTAGGATTCTAATTTTATCTGGCCATAATATTATGATTTTTTTCCATTTTCTGAGGTAATTTCCATGCTATTGGTCATCCACAGGTAACATGTCGTAATGAAAGAGGCCAATTAAAATGAATATTAAAAATAGAAGGCAATTTTCCCATCAGGATCATTTCTTGACTTGAGTCAATGGATAAGACTATTTGCCCTCCTAATTTTGACCCATCAATTATAATAAACAAAAAACATGAATAGCAAAACAATAGTACTCATTGCATGCCTATTTTCTGGTTCATTGCTTTTTGGGCAGGGACAGAAAACTAATAAGCCGGATAATGGCAAGAAAGGAAATCAAGTTCAAAACAAACACTCCATTGGTTCTTCCTTTTTTATGCTGGGCAATTTACTTGAGGAATCACCAGACTATGTTTTATTGACTTTTGGTTACAGGTTCACCGAAAAAGATAGGTTTTATGTTGAGTTTAACTCTTGGAAATATCATGAACCCTTAGGTACCTATGGAAACTCCAAGGAGTTTTACCCGGGTCATGTTAGAGCTTTTGGAGTAGGAGTAGGCTATCAACGTTTTTTATGGAAGGGCCTTTTTGCGGCTGCTCAAGTCACCCCATTTTCAAAATTATATTACGATGAGGACAAAGAAAAAATCCAAAACGGCTTTCAATTATACACCCAATTTATCGGGGGCTATAGATTTGAGTTTTTCAAAAAACGTTGGTATTTAGAACCAGCAATTGCTTTAAAATATTGGCCAATTGATAACAATTACCCTGCGGATTTTGCCGCTGTTGAAAATGGAGCACCTAACTATATTTTTGAACCAAGCTTGAATTTTGGTTTTAGGTTTTGAGAAATTGATTGATAATTGAACTTTGCTTACGGATTAATTTTTGGCTTGAAATAAGCATATCGCATTTTTCGGGTCAAGGAGTTCTAACTAAAACCCACCCTCAAAACCCTTAATAACTGAATCAAATTCCCATCTCTGATAAGCCCAATGACTAAGCCACCAAAACCAAACCGTTAGGGGGATGAATAGAATTCCAATATTTAAACTAAGTAAGGAATTCTCTGAAATTCCCATTCCAATTAAAAAAAGAACCAAAATTGCCGATGAAAACCTTAGCCTAATCATTGAATCACTCCCTATGAAAACAAGAAAAATTTCACCAAGATAAATTTTTATAGCCTTTGCCTTAATAGACTTAAATAGAGAATCGTGTTCTTGGTAAAAGGCCTTGGCTATTTTTAATCCTTTTTGTCGTCTTACTTCCAATACACGAAGGTATTTTTTATTTGGGGTTTGTCCTTTTTGCTTTTGGATTTCTACTAGCTTATGGAACTTTTGATAGTCATCAGATTTTAGATAATATTCCAGGAAATTTTCGGCATATTTTTCAAAATCTGCATTGGAATAATACTGTAATTGACTTTTTAGTTTTCTGTATTCCACTTTAAGTTTTAATTGCAATTCTTGGTTACGAGCCTAGCATCGGATATTTTAAAAATTCAAGCTTATCCTTACCATCACTTGAGGCCCTTGCGTGTTATTCAAACGTGGATGTTGACTAACCTACGACAAAATGGTAGTATTTAAAAATTGAAAGAATAACTAGAGTGGATAATTTTTTGGAAACCCGTGTTCTGAACCTTAATAACAACTTAATTTTCGAAACAATAGGTTGAAGGCCGTGGGACTTTTAAGCTTTGATTGTTAAAGAATAGAGCTTTAAGTAATTTTCTTGAAAGTCAATTTTCATTTCAATAAATAATAGGTAATGCCTCGAATTTTAAAACTAAGTAGACCGTGATCTTGTTTTAAATAAATAGAGTTTTCCCCAAAGGGTCGTTTATAAACATCCGTATAGCTGACAGTATTATAATGAACTTCATTTTTTTTAATCGCGCCAAACCAGAATTCATCATCATTCCCTTGGTCCCTACTCATTTCATATTTTAGGTTGAAGTCTTTATCCTCGCTAAACACTTCTATGGTAAGGTAGTCTTGGAATTCAACGGATAATTTAACAGTCAAATGATAACTAATGCTAAGCCCATCGCCTGAATATATTTTTGACCAATGTTCGTGAAGATTGTAGCTCATATCGATATCGGCAACAATGCCTCCTCCTCCGACATTTTCCATATAATTCGTTTTTCTTTTAAGGGATAGATTGTAAACCCCGCCAGTTGAGTCTACAAATGTTAACAGAGTGTCTTGTGGTAAAATACGCTCCGAGAAAGGGTCTAAAAGAATATCTTCCCCTTGTATTGTAGGATAACAGGAAGTGGCTAAAACCAAGGCTAGAAAAAGCGAAGAGAAAATAAAATTCTGGTAAAAATTTGAAAATATTCTTAATGAAAGTGTGCTCATTGTTATTTGGTTTTTGAGGAATTGTTGCGACAAATCTCTTTTCGAAATTAAGAAAAAAAAGACAGCTATTGCCTATGGATTATTTTGCGAATCATTATGGGGAGGGATGGTGAACTCTTTGCTAAATTCTCCCTTGTATTCAATGCCTTTTTGATAATTCACAACGTTACCATAAATCTGATAATTGCCACTTTTTAGCGAATCCAGTTTTAATTTACTGAAGGTTTGTTTAGACTGAAATTCGGGATTGAGGCTAATTTTGTGACCATTGAAAAAAGAGGAATCCAATGTCACTTTGTTGAAAGGAAAATTGGAAAATAATAGTGATTCTAGAGAAAGATTTACTTGCTGGTTTGATATTTCGAGATCTCCTGTTTGCACTCTTTTACTCAGGATAAACCCAAAAGTGGTGCTATTAAGGTATAAGTTTCTAAAGATTTCTGTCCTTAGATTTACCAATTGCATTTCGGTTTTTATTTTTAGTAGATCATTATTTAAATAATCATATTGGTTAAGGCTGTCAATCTCCAATTTTAGATGCTGAATTTTACATTTTTCTGCAACGGTCAAGATGGTTTGGTGAATCCTACGAATAATTAGTTCTCTTTCCTTTTTAGAATCATTTGAATTCAGTTTTCCAATGTCGAGCAAAGCCGAATCAAAAAGAGAGTCAAATTCATTAACCCTTTCCATTAGATGACCATATAGGGCTGGATTTAAACGGGAATTTTTAAGGATTTCAATTTTATAAGTCTCCCCAAAATTATAATCAAGATCTATAGTTTTTTGGCTGATTAATTTTATTTGCTCAAGTTCTTGAGAATGGGAATTACAGGAACTACATGCTATAATCAAAATGAAAAGGGCGGAAATGAATTTGGTCATGATGAACTAATAAGAATTAAGAACGTGAGAATCCTTCCAATTATATAAATGGATTTTCCTTTGGAAATGAAAAATTAAATTTCCCCAAAAAGTAAAGGGACGAATAGAACACCACATTTTTTTTTGTTTTAAATGCTGAATATGGAAAAGCCCTGGAGGGATGTGAAAATTCTGTAAAAAAAGTGTCAAAGCCAACGAAAAGTGCAGGTTTTAGCGGTTATTTGTAGTAATGATAAAAAGTAGAAAGTTTAATATTATTGCTGGGCTTATTAGCCTGATTTTGATGCTGGCTGTACTTGCTGCCTTCCTAAATACAGAAGATAATTTTTCTGAAAGAGTGAAAATTGTTCTACGTGATGTGGGAAATCAATTGCTCCTGAGCGAAGGAGATTCTACCTCCTTGATAAAACCTGTATTAAAATTAAGCGAGTCTAAATACCAAATGTCTTTTGACAAATCTTTTGGCTTTAAACCGGGTAATTTGGTAGAACATTCCAAAGATGCTCTTTTGGAAACTGGTTTTGCAAAGGAATATATTGTGGAGGTTATACAATGTAAAGATGGGGAAGTGGCCCATAGTTTTGAAATTAAAGGCGAAAAGGAAAAAGACATTGTTGCCTGTAGTGCAAGAGAATTACCTTCGGATTGTTACCATATAGTTTTAAATTTCACCGGGAAGGATCATAAATCTAGCTTCTTAAATTATACTATAGCACTTATGGTTTTGCTGCTTTTTGTAGCCTATTTTGGTTGGAAGTTGGTTTCTGAAAAGCCAAGTCCGGCTGCTGAAATTAAGGAGGATGAGTTTTCGGCATTGGGTAGTTTCCAGTTTTACCCAGATCAAAATAAATTGGTAAAACAATCCTTTGAAATTGGTCTCTCAAGAAAAGAATGTGAGCTTCTTTCCATTTTGGTAGAAAACCTAAACCAAGTGGTGAAAAGGGATGAATTGTCCAAAAAAGTGTGGGAGGATAATGGCGTTATTGTAGGACGTAGCTTGGATACCTATATATCTAAATTGCGAAAGAAATTAAAAGAGGATGAGTCTGTAAGTCTAACCAATATCCATGGAGTAGGGTACAAATTGGAGATAAAGAACTAAGTTGAATTTTTTTTGTCTTTGCCTATTGATTAAAAAAAAAGCCTTTATCCTAAGATAAAAGCTTTTCCTGATTCTGGCTTATTTCAAGACCTAATTTTTCAGGTTTAGTTCAGCTAAACCTGTGACAGTATTAGAGAATCAATAGCTTTTTAACTATTTTCCGTCCTTCCTTTGTAATGTGAATAAGGTAAACTCCTTTTTTCCAATTCCTTGTATTGTAAACCACTTCATTTTCATAAGTCCTTCCATTGAGCGTCATTTGCTGACCAACACCATTAAAAGCAACAATTTCTGCTTTGTCAATTTCCTCCATTGTAATGCTAAATTGATCTTGTGCTGGGTTAGGATGAAGGCTAAGATCAAAAAGTTTGTTTTCGGGTTTAGACAATGCTGAATTAACAGTAAAAGGGAAAACTATTGACTTGCCAAAATCGCCTTGGAATTGCTTGAGGTTGGCCCCATTTAATCTTCTAAAGGCCAAGGAGCCATTTCCTTCACTATTCGCCCAAAAGGAAATTCCATTATCTCCAGCGTCATTTAATTGAAAGGTATAACATCCAAATGGAAGCCTTACCGTATCATTATTAAACTGATTATTGGAAAAATTTGATTTTGAGAAAACAACAGTTCCGGATTCATCCGTTATTTGATAACTATTTTGAACAGCAGCTGAGTTTGTTCTAAAATAAATATAGAATTCATCAGGGATTATTTCTGGAATTTCAAAAGCTGCAGATCTCTCATTATTAAGAGCATACTCATCACTACCTCCATTTGGAGAATGTACTGAAGCGTACATCCTATTTTTAGTAGCTGTTAATGAACTCCATAGTTTGTCGTTTGAAGGTAAGAGTATTTTTTCTTGCTCCATTATCTCTAAACTTCCATTCCAAGTATAGGTTTCTGGGGAAGAGGAATTATTTACCCAATACTCAATTTCCAAACTGCTAAGTGTTGTGCTCCCTGTATTTTGAATTACAACTTCAACACCTTCACAAATTCTACCCGTCCTGCCAAATTCAACACGGTTATTTGGGGAAATAATCTCTACTAATTTAGCATCAAGTGTATGGTTCGCTGGACCGTAACTTACCAATTGATGGTTTACAATATAGTCCGAGGTACCGGTTGCTGATGAAAGACCGTAATCAATTTCCACGGATTGTCCAGCACTTACATAAGGAGTGATGTCCCATTCTTGAACATCTGTGGGCATACCTGGGCACCATCCTGCTCTGTCGTAAATCCAAGTTCCACCTTGTGGAAAAACCGGATTTTCTGCACATTCTTTCCAGACGGTTCTGTTAAATTCGATCGGGCCACCATTTACATTAATAAAATGATTATTTAAGGAAGATGATGAAGGAAAAGGTTGAGGCAGTAAAGGCAGAGATATCGGATTTTGCAGCTCATAAAAAAGATGAACTGGAGGCTTACCGGATTCGGTTTATCA
>CAKZNE010000003.1 GCA_937129395.1 uncultured Cryomorphaceae bacterium
ATATCATCGGCAATCGATTCTGCATCAATGGCATTGGTTTTCTCCAGTTCTGTGGCAAAAGAATCCTTTGTTCCCAAAGTTTCCACTAAAAGAATAATATCGAATTCACAAACGCCTTGCATTTTATGTTTTCCGATACTTTGCCATTCAATTTCGTTGGTGAATTCTAGGAAAGCAGCTGGAGTATTAAAACTGGTTTCCTCATCTTCATTTTCGGGCTGATCTCTCCATTCATCAAAAAACTCCAGTCCTATATCTTCAGTAACGGTGAGCTTGTTTAGGATGCCTAAGTAAAATTCGTTTAGTATCATGCTTTTTTAAATATTTTGTCCAATTCTTTAAAATAATGTTTCTCAATATCTTTCTCGAGAGCTTTGGAATGTTTAACAATTGGCCTTTCCGGTATTCCCCTTTCTTTGTCACCAAAATGATGTGTGGAGGCATAGATGGTGTTATTCACAACCCGAGCTTCATTGTAGGAGCTTTTTTTTCGAAACCCTCTTTTTAGTCGTGCCGTTTTGGTCAATACACCTCGAGATTTATCACGTTTGTTTTTATAGCGTTTTCTCTTAGCCCATTTCACAACCTTACCACGATCATCACGGTATCCTTCCCTTCTAAAATTCTCCTTGAATTCATTAACGGCGATGATGGCCACCGCATCCGGTAACTTGATCCGAAACCGCCTATAATCTTGTGCAACCTTCCCCCAGGGATGTGGATATTTATCTGCCATTATTCAATTCCTCCATGTATTAAAATTCCTTTTCGAGCCTCATCTTCAGTAGAAGTCTCCCATTTATCCAACATCAATCCTTCAGCTTTGGTGACTTGGACTGTAACCTTCATTATTTTGTCCTGGTAAAACTTGAGATAGTTGTAAGTGGCTACGGAACCACTTTGTTCTAGTAGATAAATTTCATCAGGATTTTTTAGTGTCCTGGACACTTTAGGCCAATTTCCAATATTTTCTGAAGTAAGATTTTTCTCCAGGGCTTTTTTGGAGATCCCAACATTTCTACCGGAATGATCTTTTAGCGCCATCAGCTCTTGAACTGGTCCTTTCTTTTTCCGAGTTTCAAAGGAACTTAGAATTGATTCTTTAGTAGCTGTTTTAGAAGGGTTTAAAATCCGTTTGGAATTTCTGTACGCCTTGGATAAAGGAGCTAGTCCTGCATCTTTAAAAGTCAGGTCATTGGGCTTGATATTCTTTGCTTCCGGATGATCATTAATGTAGACTTTGTTGAGTTCAAAAACGTCCGCAGATTCTCCTCGGTTTTTATTAAATCCTGTTTTCACCATTTTATCCCAATCGGTTCCAAGAAGTCCAACGGCTTGTTTTCCGTTTATGATTTCGCTTGGATCCACATCTTCTGTGGGTAATTGGATTACTTCACACCGGCAGTTGTATCCATTAGGTGGATAGATACTTTGGAAATCAGGATCCTTAAATCGAAATACCTTACCATCCAATGCCTGATGCGCTGGACGAACATTGCTATCTCCTGCCGTTTGATATTTTCCGAATGGGAAATCATCTGCCTCCGCTTTTTGCCTTTGCCAAGCAGCTGCATTTTGACTCACAGCAATGGCATGGTTGTATTCGGTTTCCAAATACGTCCGGTTGTATTTCTCAAGAATCTGATCTGCCTTCTTTTTGAATTGGGAAAAGGTCTCGGTTGGATCCAATGCTTTGTTTAGCTCAAGTATTTGTGCTAGGTTTTTATCGAAGCCAAACCGGTTCACATTAAGCTCCATCCAAGTACCCATTAAATAGTCAGGTTCATCAAATCCGGCATTTACTGAAAAGTTTTCCCGAATAGCAGAAACAAGCTGAGTAGTGTTTTGCTTTAGAGTTTTGGGATCATAAGCCCCGGACTTATTTTTAAAGAGTTTCTCGAGCAATTCCTCTTCGCCTTTATTTAATTGAGCTGTCACCGGTATTGGATGAGCATGATGATTAAAAAAAGGATGATCATCGTCACAACAAGAGTCAATCAAATCATTGGTCGGCTCTTTTTTTTTTAGTGGATCCTTTTGGTTTTCAAATTCCTTCAGGTCAATCTCTTCGGGTCCACCTTCGGGAACATCAATGCCATAGGTTTCATACCAATATTCAGGCGGGAATTTTACTTTTTGGGAAACTGCAATGTCAATTTTTAATCGCTCCAGTAATGATAATTTTTGGCTTT
>CAKZNE010000004.1 GCA_937129395.1 uncultured Cryomorphaceae bacterium
GGACTTTCAAACAACCATTTATTCGGTCCGTAAATTTTATAATAATTCCTCAATTCAAATAAAACAGTTTCAGATAACAAGGTAAGCCTGTCCTTTTTTCCTTTGGAATTGATCACTCTAATTACCATCCTTTTGCTATCAATATTGTTGGTTTTTAGATTAAGGAGCTTACTTCGTTTTGGTCCCGCTGAGTATAATAAGTTAATTTTTCAGCGATGTTTTACATTGTTTGTTTTTTCAATAAGTAATATTCTATTGTTTCACAGTTTTAAGCCGAATAAGAAAAATTTTTGACGGTATAAAGTCTTTAAATAAGAGGTAAATAAGGTCCCCCGAGAAGTTTTTGTTTACTTCATCAAGACTCTTGAATGGTAATTGGTCATATTTGTTTTGTAAAAACCTTGATATTGGTTCTGTAGCAGGATACTTGAATTCAAAGGGATCTATTCTCAACAATTCATTGCCTGCGTTTCGTGTAAGGTAAATGTAGGAAACAAGATTGTTTTTTGAACCTATCCAAATGTGTTCATTTTGAGCAAGTCTAAACTCATTTTCTTTTTGGTCTTTTGCAACAATGATTTTTCTATTGAGAAGCGAATCAATTCTTTCACCAAGTTTGACGGGAAGATTGTTATCTCCTTCATCCCAAATAAAAAACCTTCTTTCTATCAACATGGTACTTCCTTTAAGAATGAGGAATATATAGCAGTGGCAAAAACCTTAATTTTTAGTTCATTACAAACTTAAGAGATTAATAATATTTTTAAAACAGTACTTGGTAGGTCGGTGTAAAATTGTTTGGTTATCAATAAACTAAGACTAAATATAAAAGCGAAAAAAGACTTCAATCCAAATTATTTCACCCATTGCTGGATAAATAGTAAGGGCGATGTTTATCTATTTTGCTAAGAATATGGTTTTCTGAGAAAAAAGAAAATAGCTTTTCAAAATATATTTTAATTACCTGGCAGAAGTATATGGGCTAACTCTCAAAAAAACAAAAATCACCACAGGAAGAAAAACAGTATTAAAAACATCTGCAATATTTTCTTCCCAATTTATTTCATTCCCCCTTTTAAGGGTATAGGAGATATCCAATGCTTCATTGATTAAAGCCATGGAAAAGATGATCAGTAGACAGAGAATCTGCTTCTTTTTCCTGAACATCCAAGTCCAAACCAAATAAAAAAGTACTCCTCCATAAACATGCAACACGTCTCGAGAAAGGAAAGTGAAATTCTCAATAAGCGATTTAATATTTTGATTTAATTCCTCCAAAATTTTTTAATTTTTAAACTGCAAAGGAGGGTACATATTATATTGGGTCGAAATAGAAATCAAAGACGCTTTTCTGGAAACTTTATATAGGTATCATCTCCCAAAACTTTAGGAAACCTTTTGTTTACCCAATCGTCCTTTGCCTCCAACAATCTTTCTTTACTGTGAGCCACAAAATTCCACATTAATAGAGGTTCACTTTTCAATGGGTCTCCACCAAAAATTAAAACTTGGGTTTGCGCATCTAATTGTATTTCACATTCCTCATTTGTTTTGCTTATGAGCATTTGTCCTGCTTTCACTTTTTGCCCCTGGTCTGTAATGCCACCCTTTACAATTACAAATGCTACTTCACCTTTAATTCTTCCTCTTAAGTCCAACAATCCTCCTTTTTCGGTATAAACATCCAACATAAAAAGAGTAGAAAACCCTTGCAATGGGGCTGATTTCCCAAATGCATTACCGGCTAATAATTTTATTTCAAAGTCATCGATTTTCCATTTTGGAATTTGCTCTTTTGGGTAATAATCAAACTGAGGGTTCATTTTTTCCAATTCCTTGGGAAGGGCAACCCAAATTTGATAACCGTGCATTGTAAATTCGCTGCCATCTCTTTTAGAAGCAGGTGTTCTTTCAGTATGACTAACGCCGCTTCCAGCCGTCATAAAACCAATATCTCCCGGTTTTATCGTTTGAACGGTCCCTAAACTGTCCTTATGTTCAATTTCTCCTTCAAACAAATAGGTGAGGGTGCTGAGTCCAATATGTGGATGTTGGTCTACGTCTACATAATTACCCGGACCTAGCCTATTCGGACCCATATGGTCTATAAATGTAAATGGACCAACTTGTCTTTTTTTGCGAAAGGGTAGGAGTCTGCCCACCATAAAATTCCCTAATTCGGTTTGCCTTTCGTTTATTATTAGTTTGTTATTCGCCATGGATAGTTTTAGATAGACATTCGAAAATTAGAAAATGAAATGCCAAAGGTTTTTGGAGTTTAATTTGAAACAACGAAAAGAGAAAAAGCACTTTGGGAGCGGAATTCCTTTAGTTTGACAGATAGGTGAACCTTCCTCTTTGACTTTGAAGTACTCCGGGATTTTCCTTGGTTTCAAATTCGGCAAGCCAATAGTAGATAACACTTTGTTCGTTTTCGGGTTCCAAATTTTGAACATCATAAGCTCTTAAGGCGTCCATATTTTGAAAGTTTTCCACTTCTTGTCCAAATCCATTTAATATGGAAACATGGATATATTTAACAGTACAATTAAAGGCCCATTTGAATTGAAAATCACCTTTTCCACCCACAATTTCACTGGTTTGGATAAGGCATTCTGTTTCTATTTCCTGCTCTTCAGATTTTTTGGTACAAGCTTGTAATGCAATGAGAAGGGTAAAAACAAAAAGCAATTTTCCAAATTTCATAGGTCCTCTTTTATCTTTTTCAATAATCTTGAGACTTCGGGATGGTGTTTTCCTTTATAATCCATTTCAAAATGACCAATAAATCGAATCCACCGGATTTCACCCTTGTCATCTTTGTAAGAAATAAATAAAAACCTAAATATACGGAAAGGACTGGCTTGCCAAGCATGAATAATATTTGCCCATGGAACTTTTTCCATTTTTTGCTTTTTCCCGATATAAATATAGTCCTCATCCTTCCACACCTCCGTAATTTTCCAAAGGTAATTCCAAAGAAAGATGATAATTAGCAAGGCCCCAATACAATAAGCTATAGTTGGGATACTATTCTTTTGGTTTATGGAAATAGGATCTTCTAGAAGGAAAAAAACAAAATGTAAAACCAATAGTAGAGGCCCAAAAACATAGCGATAAAATGAGCTGAGATGAGAGGATATTTTGGTTTTCAATTGGTTTTAATTTGGAAATTAGGCATCAACAAAATCTAAAGCCTGTTTCGCCAATCCTTCCCAATCTTCCCTAAATTCAGTTGGTACTTGCAACCAATCCTTCATTGCTCTTTTTTTACCGGAAGGATCCCAATTTTGAGATCCTATAAATTTATCTTTTAGGTCTTTAATTTCTTCAGCACCAAGCTTAAAAACCATTTCGTCCTGGAAAAATGCGGCAAAGGCTTTACCATTTATTTTCAAACAAGCTTTGCCAAACATTTGACCCATTGTTGTGCTATGTTCGATTGTGAATTTTTGTCCTATTTCCTGGTAATGATCTTTTGAATTGCTCATGTATTTTTTCTAAAAATTAAATATATAGAAT
>CAKZNE010000005.1 GCA_937129395.1 uncultured Cryomorphaceae bacterium
AGACGATTCAGAGCTTGGGGTTGTAAATCTAATTTGATAATCATTTCTGCCATAGCATGTAGTGATTATGCCACCGTCTTTGCTTGCAGATTTTAAACCTAAGATATATTTTGATTTTTTAGAATATTGTCGAAATCTATATTAAGATCTATAAGTTTACCTGTATGAATATCGAAAACCCAACCATGCACCTGAAGATCTCGCTCTTTAAAAGCATTCTGAACTTCTACAGTTTTGATCACATTTACACACTGCTCCTGCACATTTAATTCTACCAGTCTTTTGTATTTTTCCTCTTCATCTGCAATCGCATCCAACTCATCGTGGTGAATACGGTAAACATCTCTAATATTTCTTAACCAAGGATTTAAAATTCCCAAATCTTGAGAATCCATCGCCGCTTTTACTCCTCCGCAATAATAATGACCGCATACTACAATGTTGTTCACTTTTAGGTGGGTAACAGCATAATCAATTACCGACATAGCACTCAAATCCGTGTTCGGAACCATATTGGCAATATTTCGGTGTACAAAAGCATCACCTGGAGAAACACCCATTAATTCTTCTGCGGTTACCCTGCTATCGGAACACCCTACGTACAAAATATCCGGGCTTTGTCCTTTAGAGAGGTTGTTAAAATAATCTGAATCAACCTTTAATTTGTCCTTAATCCAGTCTTGATTGTTTTTGAAGATTTGATCTATTTCCATAAAATGAAGTTGATTTTTATTAATTTTTAGTTCTGATAATACAAACATAAGGCTCAAGCCTTTTTGTTTTACGAGTAAACAAGATTTTTAAAAAAAATGTTTTTGAGATCGCCAATTAAGAAAATATTATCCTTGGATAATTCCCCAATAAGAGGGTTTTGAAGGAGCTTATTTTCGAGAGTTTTTTTGTTTTTCTTGCCTTCTAATATTAAACCAAGTCAATAGCCCCATGAAGATTCCAAAGAATATAAAATTGATACTAAAATCTGAAATGTTGAATGGCTTTTCACCCGAATAAGCAAAAAGGGCCATTAGTCCAGCGTAAACGATTCCAGAGACTATCGCAGAAAGTAAAATTCGTTTTGTCATAATTTTGATTTTCCTATCAAATAGGCCTATGGGAATTTTAAACCCATTTCATTAACATCGAGATTGATTTTTTTCCATTCCGGCCTTTCCTCAATATTTTCTTCCACCGAAGAGATAATCATAAAAAGGGGACTCAAATATACGACTTCAACCTCCCTTCTTGCATATCCCATTGCTCCTAGGTCCTTCATTTGATATTCTACTTTTTTAAAGCCCTTTTCGTAAACAATAGATTGAGTTTTCCAAGTTTGGTTTGACCAAATAAATTTTACCGGACCGATAATTAGTAAAGAAACAATTACAATAGCCGAGACTAAAGAGTTTAAGATTTTTCTCCCTAAGGTTTTGAACCAAAGTAAGTTCCAAATAAATAAAACAGGACTAAAAAAGAGAATACTATAATAGCCAAAGGACTTTAGGCCTGGATTTTTTATTTCAAAGGGACATATTGAATCGAGAACTATTAATAAAACCAGAATTGCAAAACCCCAATTAAAAATACCAATGGCAAGATTTGCTCCTTTATTTCGCTCTACATTCATAGGCTTTTTCAAAATCTTGAAGTATCTCACCCGTTTTGCCATCAATTTGGATAAATCTCCACATTCCAAATGGATTGTTGTCTACACTATATGCAATTCCATAAACAGGTTTAAAGGAATCTTCCATACTCACACCTATAATTTTATCCATATCCATAATGTGAATATCATAATCTTTAATTAAGGCGCTATCCAATTCATTTAGGGTAAATGTAAAAGCAGTATCATTTTGAATTTCTTCAATTACATCACCTTCCAAATCATAAAGCTTGTGGGTTCCAATAAGGTTTCTTTGAAAAAACATTCCTGATCTTTTCAATCCTAGAGTGGTTTTATAATATTGATAACTATATGAATAATGGCTGTTAGGAAGATTTAAAGTAAGTTGGTATAATGAAGCGTATTCTTCCAATTTTAGTTTCGTAGAATCTTCTAAATAATAATGATTTAAACCTTGTTCCCGAAGGTTTTGGAATTTGCTGATATTGAATTTCGACAAATCCAGATCCGTTTTTTGAGCCTGTAAATTTGGATAAAATAAAAAGGCCAGGACTAGTGGGCAGATTTTCATCGCTGTTTCATTTAAAAGAAATTCACCAATTAAACTTTTTAATTCAAAACAATTTTCCCCTCCTTAATGGTAAAG
>CAKZNE010000006.1 GCA_937129395.1 uncultured Cryomorphaceae bacterium
AATATATAATAGTGAAAGAAGGAAGTGGAGATAAACCAGTAGCCACTTCTAGAGTAAAGGTTCATTACCACGGAACGTCATTAGATGGTTCTGTTTTTGACAGTTCTGTCGATAAAGGGGAACCATATACACTGGTAATTAATCAAATGATTAAAGGGTGGATTGAAGGTATTCCTTTAATGAGCGTAGGCTCTAAGTATAAATTCTTTATCCCTTCTGATTTAGCTTACGGTGCTTTTCCAAGACCTAACGGCCCAATAAAACCATTTTCAACATTAATTTTTGAGGTTGAATTATTAGAGATTATTCAGAAGTAATTCTTTTACTTTTTGTAATAAAATTGAAAAAGGAGCAACACAAACGTCGCTCCTTTTTCAATTTAGAGAAAGGTGTTTCTTAAAATTCTTCCGTATTTTTATGGGCTAAATGAAAAAGGTGATTGGAAAAGTTTTGACTTAATACTGCGGCCAAATGCAATTTTAATCTTTGGTTGTAATCTGTCCATTCGCTTTTAAGACCAAGAGATTCACAGAAATTTGTTATTGCTTTTTTGCTGTGATTGTTCGACGCTTCCAAGCAAAATGGAATTTCAAGAAGGGAAGTTTTGGTATGTTCCGATAAACTCATTAAAGGCCAAAAAACGGCTGTGTTTTTATGTTTCTTGTCAATTTCCGATAGTGGAGATGTTCCAGAGAGGTGGACAATTAAGCTAGACCTCACATCTAAAGATTCGCTTAGCTTCCTTATTTGATTGTCTGAAACGGCCAAAAAAATGATGTCCAAGTTGAAATCGGAATCTAAATCTGATAAAGGAATTAAGCCAAGTTCAGGTTTTCGTGAAAAATGAAAAATTTCCAGGATTGGGGAATCAAAATGGTTTGCGAAAAATTTTCCCGCATTTCCATTGCCAATAATTCCTAGCCTAATTGCTGAGCTCATTTGCCAAAAATACTAAGGCTTATTCAAACAAGGATTCGGAATTCATTTTTTTCTTGCAACTAGGGAATTCAATAAAAAAGCATTGTAAATAATTGAAAAGATTTTCCCTTGAAATAGCTGGGTATTGTGTAGGACTTGTTTCTTTGTATATTGATCATTATTTGAGAATTTCCCTCGAGTATGAAGAACTTATTGTCAAAAATCTAATTCTATCCTGTAGTGAATGTAATCCTGAATCTTTTACGCTATAGTTTTCCGAAAAATACCCCGAAATTTGTTTTAGCCTTAGTTGTTGTTTTTTCAACGGCCTTAGATCTAAAAGCTGCTCACTTGGTGGGTGGTGATTTGTCCTATACCTGCACTGGAAATAATGATTATCGAATTCGACTTCGAATTTACAGAGATTGTGCTGGAGGCGGAGCTCAGTTTGACGGAGATGTAGACATTGCCGTTTACGATATCAATAATGTTTTAATAAAAACGATCAACATTTTAAAGGGCCCTACCGTTACCTTATCAGCAAGTGCCACGGGAAACCCCTGTGAAACTGCTCCCCCAAGTTCGTGCACAGAATATGCTGACTATATAATTACGGATAATTTACCGCCATTAGCAGGTGGTTATACTTTAACCTGGCAAAGGTGTTGCAGAAATAATAGCATTCAAAATATTTTAAACCCAGGATCTGAAGGGAATACCTATACCGTTACGATTCCGGATAACGATGTAGCTTGTAATAATTCACCCCAATTTTTGGATCCAGCTCCTGTTGTACTATGTGTAGGCACTCCTCTTAATCTAGCCTTAAATGTTCAAGAAAATGATGGAGATTCAGTCCATATTGAACTTTGTGATATTCTGAAAAGTGAAGGTACAAACGGCTGTAACAATGGCGGTACCATTCCAAATCCAGCTTGTCCACCTCCATACAATACCATTAATTTTGTTGCTCCTTATACCAGTGCAAACCCCATTCCTGCTACTCCTGCTTTTGCTGTGGATCCTATAACAGGAATCATTACTGGTACCCCCAACCAATTAGGGCGATACGTTGTTGGGATTTGTGCTAGTGAATATAGAAATGGAGTCTTACTAAGTACTGTGCGACTAGATTACCAATTTGTTCTTACCGCCTGTGTTCCCAATATCGTTAGTGATTTTGTAACACCCATCGAAGACCCATCTATTTTGTGTGATGGTTTAACATTAGCTTTTACTTCTCAAAGTGTAAATGCAAATCAACAATTATGGGACTTTGGAGTGGACACTTTAACTACCGATACTTCCACTTTTAGGAACCCGACCTATACCTTCCCCGGCCCAGGAGTTTATGATGTAACCTTAATTTCCTTTTCCAATAATGGAGCTTGTAGTGATACAGTAGTGTCAACTTTTGATCTAAGGACTCCTGTTGACCCTGACTTTACCTTTACGGGACAAACTTGTTTTGAAAACCAAAATGTTCTTTTTACAGCTCTTGGAGATTATCCTGCAGATGCAGATTTTCTTTGGGAATTTGGAGCGGCAAATGTTCCAGCATATAATGGTAGAACCCCGCCTCCAATAAAATGGATAGTAACCGGCTGGCAAAAAGTAAGGTTGCTAATTACCTCTGGTGTTTGTACCTATATTAAAGAAGATTCAGTTTTGATCAACAATCTTTCTTCTATAGTTGATGCTGGTCCAGATACCACCATCTATTTAGGAGATGAGGTGGATTTAACCGCGTCCAACGGAATAGATTGGTATTGGTATTCAGAGAAATACATAAAAATGAGTAGTAGAATTACCCAAACAACAACAGTTAGGCCTTTATTTACAGATACCCTGAAATTTTACGTTCGTGTTACAGATAAATTTGGTTGCGATGGGATTGATTCAATGAATGTTATTGTATTGGATAAACAGGTTTTTTCTGCTATAAATTTTATTTCGCCAGATGGGAATGATAGAAACGAAGTGCTGGATTTATCAGAAATTAATCCCGATGGAGAATGTTTTATAACCATAATGAATAGATGGGGTCAAGAGGTTTATACGAATAAGGCCTACAATAATGATTGGTCCGGAACCGATAATTCTGGGAACGACCTTCCCGATGGAACCTATTATTATCTTTTGAGGTGTGATAAACAGATAATTTTTAAATCGGCAATTACCATTATTCGAAATCCGGAGTAAATTTCCTTTAACTCAGTTTAGGGTTTTTTATTCCAATTTATTGAGCATATTTAAGGACGATTAAAGCTGAAAATTGGTTTAAACTGTTTCCTTTGAAAAAGATTCTCTACATACTCGTTTTTTTAGCCTTTTCTACTGTGATGAAATCGGGGCATATTGTTGGAGCACATATGTCCTATGGCTGCGAAAATTCTTTAACCAATACATACAGAGTAAATCTAAAGGTTTATAGGGATTGTTTTAGTTTGTCTTTCGATATTGCACTCAAGCTTGCCATTTACGATAGTTTAAATAACCTTGTTATGGAACTCCCGATGCAAAGGGGAACTCCAAAAACCATTTCACCCGAATTAACGACCCATCCTTGTGCCATTTCGCCACCAACAATTTGTGTCCAATCGGTGGTTTACACTTCGCTGGTTCAGTTGCCACCTAAACAAGGTGGTTATCATATTAGCTGGCAAAGGTGTTGTAGAAGTTCCACAATTCAGAACATTAGTGGATCAGCAAATTATGGATTAACCGCCACTGTTAGGATTCCATCAATGGATACCCTGTGTAATAATTCGGCTAGTTTGGCCTCAACTATTGCCCCTGTTATTTGCATAAATAGCCCATTGAATTATAAAATTGATGTTATCGATCACGATGGGGATTCTTTGAGTTTTAAACTTTGTGATTTATACGCAGGAGGTGGTGGAACTGCCGGAACGGCAAATTGCTCTACTATTTCAACTATTCCTTCTCCAGCTTGCCCTCCACCTTATGTTACTATACCTTTTGGTGGAATTTATAATGCGCAAAACCCATTTCCTACATCTATACCTATTTCTCTTGATCCTGTGACTGGCATACTATCAGGAACACCCAACCAACAAGGAGTTTATGTTATTGGTATTTGCGTGGATGAATTTAGAGATGGGAAATTGATAAACACTCTGCGAATTGATTATCAACTGAATTCTGTAAGTTGTTTATATACTAAATCCGATTTGGTTACTCCCCTGGAGGATACCACTATGTTATGCAATGGATTGGAAGTAGATTTTACATCTGAAAGCATTAATGCCAGGAAATATTTTTGGGATTTCGGAGATACGAATATCTTATCGGATACATCAAGATTAATTAACCCTATTTATGTTTACCCCAAGCCAGGCCTGTATATTGTAAAGCATGTAGCTATAGGGAAATCAAGTGCCTGTAACGATACAGTTAGCACAGTTCTCAATGTGGTGAATGAGGTGTTCCCTGAGTTTATTTGGTTTGGGAAAACTTGTTTTGATAATCATGAAATTGAATTCTACCCTCAAGGTGAATATCCTAATAATTCAGAATTTAGATGGATTTTTGGCTCCGACGCAAATATTGATACTTTATATCAACGAATACCTCCCAAAATAAAATGGAATAATCCAGGTTTTCATACGGTACAACTCCGTGTGGATTACGGTACTTGCCATAATGAATATTCCGCAAACATTAATATTTTTGATTTCCAAAAATTGGCGGGCGTAGGCCCAAACCAGACTGTGAAACCCGGCGCCAAAGTAAACCTAGAGGCATTCGGTGGTGTAAGTTATTATTGGTTTTCCGACAAGCCCGTAAAATTGGCCAGTCGGTTTTCGCAAAACACCAGCGCCATAATGAGTAGTACAATTACCAATGATACCGTAACATTTTACGCCAGAATTATCAGTAAGGATGGTTGTGAAAAGCTCGATTCAATGCAAGTATTCGTGATTTCAAATTTTGAACCAGTACCATTTAATTTTTTCACACCGAATGATGATGGCTTAAACGATTTCTTTGAACTAGGAAATGGGAATCCCGAAGGTTGTGCCATTACAATAATAAACAGATGGGGTACTTTGGTTTGGGAATCTGAAAACTACCAAAACGATTGGGAAGGAAAAAATCTTGGTGGAGATGAATTACCAGATGGGACTTACTATTACTTTTTAAAGTGTAATGACGAAATTGTATATAAATCGGCAGTAACATTAGTTCGGAAAACTGGAAACTAGTAATGGTTTTTCATTAATTTGCAAAAGCCTAACCAAAAACCAATTATTTTTTGAGTCTTATTCTTTACTTGAGAAAGTTCTGGATTATCTACGGAATCTTATTCGCATACTTTTTTGCTCTTTTGTTCAATTCATTTGGGATGGGGATCTGGTTGCCCTCCTGTCCAATTAAAGCAGTAACAGGTTTGGATTGTTTGGGATGTGGAATGTCCCATGCATTTATAGATTTGTTAAAAGGTGATTTCGTTGCAGCCTATTCCCATAATCCACTACTTTTTATTTTTCTTCCCCTGCTTATTCTATTTATAAATTTTCATTATTTCAATTTTCTAAAACAATTTAAAACCCAAACCAACTATGACTGACAAACCTGACTTTTCAGAATTAATTAATAAAGGATATAATTTTAGCATAGGAGAATCCATAAGTGATGGATGGAAACTTTTTTCTAAAGGGGCAGGTAGTTATATTGGTTTTGCAGTAGTTGTATTACTAATCTATTTTGTTTCCGCCTTTCTCCTTGGTATGACTATTCCCTTTTTCGGCCCTTTTGTTTTTCCGATCTTATTTATTGCCCTGTTATTTGGTATGGCTGCTCTTGTTTCTGGGCTAAATAGTTTTAGCAGAAATTTATTATCAGGAAAAGAAAGTTTTGGGGACTTTTTCAAGGGATTTGAATCCTTTGGCCAATTATCCCTGCATTATTTGGTCTATTTCCTAATGATGATCCCGCTTTTGATATTTTATTTTCTGGTGGTAATGCCACCAGAACTTTATGAGATTTTCACCAACCCAGACTCATTAAGAAATTTTGAAGACATTGGCTATTCATCCACTCCTTTTAGAGCTGGTATTGTTTCCGTTATTGGATATTTCGCTTTTATGTTTTTTAGTATTTATATGGCCATTAGTTATATGTATGCCACACCCCTAATTACTGATGCTAAACTTGGATTTTGGGAAGCAATGGAAACCAGCAGAAAGTTGGTAGGCAAAAAGTTCTTTAGTCATTTTGGACTAATGTTTATTGTTGGCATTTTGGCCTCCATAGGCACAATGTTGACCTGTGGTTTGGGAATGTTTGTATTGTATCCTTTTATGGGTTGCACTATTTTCGTTGCGTACAACTCCATTTTCGGACCTTATTTAAACCAAGTTGAAAACCAAATAGACAGTTTCGGATCCGAAGATGGGAATTTTGATTTAGACCGTGACAACTAGTTAAAGTAGTCCTCGAGCTTTAAGCTCAATATATTTATTAATGGTATTTAGAGTAAGATCTTGCGGTTCGGTAAGAATACTATAAATACCATTTTTATTTAGCTCCTTAATTATTCGCTTTTTATCATGCTGAAGCTTTTCAGCCATTGTTTGGTCGTAAAGGTTTTTTGTTCCTTGGGTTTTTTCGTCTGCAATTTTATTCACTTCGGTATTGTCAAAAATCACGGTACACAAAAGGTGGTTTTTGGAAATGGCTTTCAAATATTTCATCTGATTTTGAAGGGAAATCAAAGAATCAAAATTGGTGTATAGGATGAGCAAACTTCTTTTTTTCAATTTCAGCTTTACCATTTTATAAAGCGTCAAAAAGTTTGTCTCTCTATTCTGAACCTTTTGCTTAAATAAGGTTTCCGAGATAAGGTTCATTTGGGTGCTAATGGATTTTGGCATGATCAAAGAACCTATGGTGTTGGAAAAAGTTAATAAACCTGCTCTATCACCACGACCCAAAGCAATACCCGAAACTACCAGGCTCGAATTTATGGCATAGTCCACGAGGGTTAATCCCTCAAAGGGCATTTGCATTAATCTCCCTTTATCGATTAGGCAATAAACGTTTTGCGATTTTTCTTCTTGGTATTGGTTTACCATCAGTTCCTGTCTACGGGCCGTGGCCCTCCAGTTTATTTGCCTAAAATCATCACCAATAACATAATCTCGTATTTGCTCAAACTCCTGACTTTGACCAATACGACGAACCTTTTTAACACCAACTTCTTGCAGTCTATTGCTAATCGCCAAAAAGGAATATTTTTTTAATTGAATAACCGAGGGGTATACTCTTACATCCTTTTCCAAATCCAGACTTACTCTTCTACAGATTAATCCAAACCGAGTATTGATAAAAACACGGAGTTTCCCAAATTGATAAGTTCCCCTTTCCGTTGGTCTTATTTTGTAGACCACTTCCTCCTCAAAACTTTTTTTACAGTTTAAGCTAAATTCAGTATCTCGCAGTTGCAATTGAACTGGGAATTCGTCGATAATTTTCAATTTAGGATCAAAAGCCAATCGCCCTTTGATTTTTAAAATTACCGTATTAAAATCCCCATTAGAAAGCTTTTCATCTAGTAATCTTTCAGCAGAAATAGGGTTTTTGCTCAGATATAATAGAATGAACTCAATTAAACACATCACTAATATGGCCAAAACGGCCAGCTTTCCAAATCCTAAAAAGAGGGGATAAGGAAATCCTAGAATAAACAAAAACACAGCTCCTAAAAGAAGGATGAGCAATCTATTGTTTAAATATATGTCGGGTAAAACCCTAGCGAGGAACTTCAATTTGTTCTATTATATCTTTTATTACTTCTTTGGTACTTATGCCTTCCATTTCCTTTTCTGGCGTAAGTACAACTCTATGGCTTAATACAGGATAAGTGGCTTGTCTGATATCGTCAGGAGTGATAAAATCTCTTCCTTTTATAGCTGCTAAAGCTTTGGAGGCATTTAAGATTCCAATTGAAGCTCTTGGAGAGGCCCCCAAGAATAATTGAGAATTTTCACGAGTATTTTCCACAAGACTTGCAATGTATTTAAGCAGATTTTTTTCTACTCTTACATTACGCACAAATTCCCGCAACTCCTTTAATTCCTTTACATCCAAAACCTTAGCAACATCACTTAAATCGCCACTTATTTTTTTGTTGCTTACTCTTTCCAAAATCTCTATTTCCTCTTCAAGTTTTGGGTATTCCACCTCAATTTTAAAAAGGAAACGATCCAGTTGAGCTTCGGGAAGCTTGTAGGTACCTTCGTGTTCTACAGGGTTTTGGGTGGCCAACACTATAAAAGGAAAATCCAATTTATACGAGCTTCCGTCAATGGTAACCTGCTGTTCTTCCATACATTCGAATAGCGCTGCCTGGGTTTTTGCAGGAGCTCTATTTATTTCATCTATTAGAACAATATTGGAGAAAATAGGGCCTTTCTTAAATTCAAACTCCGACCGCTGCATATTGTAAATGTTTGTCCCAGTAACATCCGAAGGCATAAGGTCCGGTGTAAACTGAATACGGTTGAAAGAAGTATCCAAAACCTTAGAAATTAGCTTGGCGGTAAAGGTTTTAGCAATACCAGGAACTCCTTCAATAAGAATATGACCATCCGCCAAAATTCCTGCAATAATAAGTTCAACCAAGTTTTGCTGACCCACCAATTTTTTACCCACCTCTTCCTTTATCTTGTTTACAGCAAGAGTTAAAGCTGTGGTTTTTTCAAAATCAGGAATGGTGTCCTCTGTTTGTACTTCCAATTTGGGTTCAGAAATTTCCGATGTATTAGATACAGAATCTGGTATTCCTTCATTTTCATTTACAGGATTAGGTTTAGAATTTTCCATGTCCATAGGAGTTTTATCGTCTTCCATATTTCTTAGTTTTTAAAGTGTTGCAACAGTTCACAAAAAGCTTGAAAGTCTTCTTTGCTTACTTTTTGTCCATCTTGGATATAGTGGTATTTGATAAATAATTGTTTAATAATTTTCTGAGCAACGCCGGATTTCTGACTAAGTTTTAAATAAAACTGATCATTTACTTCCTTGGTTTCCAATTGATATTCCAATCGGATTTTATTGAGGAAATAGTTCATTTTTTTGAGGGCCGTTTCTTTGTGGTTATTGTGTAAGAGGTAAAGGTTACTAAGGCTTTCCACATATTCCAGACTCGAATTTGAAGGAGGAGTTACAATGGGAATTATCCTTTGCATCCTCCGAACTCTAAACACCATAAACAACAAAATCGAAAACAAAAGGGTATAATAGGCCCAAGTAAGAGAGGCCTGAGAATGTATGAAACTCAAAAAGGAAGGTTGTTCGGTGTAATTTTCTGCTCTGCCCCCAGTGGATTGGCAGTAATAGGTGTTTTCCAAAGGCAGACTGGCCAACAATTCTTCTGCTAATTCCCTTCGGTCTTTTAAAATATGCAAATTGGAAAAAAGCACAGGGGTAGAAAAGTAGCTGATCCTGCCTTTTCCTATTGGGATACTAATTCCAAGTACGTCGCCCAGTTTATTTCTGCAAATAACTTCTGCATCATTGGGGTATTCTGTTATAGCGCTGTAATTCCCACGAACTTTATGCTGACGAAATAGGCCGTCTTTATACTTTACTGAAAAGGCATTTTTCAATTCCTTAGAATCCATGCCGCTATAATCTTCAGTGCTAATTTGTAATGCACTTTCCAGATCATTATTCATTTTATCGGCTAAAATAAGAGCCTCATTTCCTTGATATAAATGCAGCAAAAGACCATTTATATCAACTTTACTCATTTCAAAAAATGGACTAATTCCCAGAAAGTTGAATTTTTCGGTTACTTCATAACCAAGGTCACGGTATACTAAACTGCTGTCAAGGTCATCAGTTGTTTCGTAACCATATTCACCGTGGTTTACAACGTAATCGTAATAAGGCTTAAGGTCTAATGAACCAAGGCCTCTAACATTTTTATTAGGATAAAAATTTTCCAATTCACCCTTTAAAACAAGGCAACCATAAGGTTGCTTAGAGCTTAGGCTGAGGTTGTATACTTGAGAAAAGGGCCTTGGTTGGAAAATGGCATACATCACTGAACCTAGAAAGAGAAGGACTAGGACGGATATAGCAGCAAAAAGGATGTTTTTCATCATGAGTCAATCTTTTTTAAATGATTGAAGTATCCTTTTATTTTGTGGTAAATGTCCATGTTGATATCCATTTCACCGTACCAAACATATTCATAGGCCCTAATAAGAGAGGCAAAGGGTTGTTGTAATTCTGGTTTTAGTTCTTGTAAATATTCGTGGTTGGTTTTTTCTTTGTGCCAATCAATTTTTTTCTTTAGCTGAAGATGTTGAAGTGCCAAAAGGAAGGTGTAACGTGTGGATAAACGCATATCTCCAGCGGCCAATGCTAGGTCTAAAAGTTCCTGATAATCTGTTTTTTCTAAATCTTCTACAGAAATAACTTCTAGGTTTTTATTTTCTTTTTGAGGAATGAGCATTCCGGATCTTCCTCGTTTAATGATCACTATTATAAGAACGATTAGGCCAAGAATGAGAATACCAAAAGCAATTTTATTGTTAAAAAGTTTAAAAAGCCATTCAAAAATATTCAAGAAAAATTGTAAAACAGGATTTGAATATTCTTCCAATTCCCTGTCATAATCGTAAACAGATACTTCATTTAATGCATCAATCCTTTCCTGATCGAACTTTCGTTCGCCAGATTTTGGAGTTTCTTCGGATCCACAAGAAGGGACCAAAAAAAGAAGGCCTATAAAAAAGAAGAAGTGAAGGAATTTAATTTTCAACAAGTTTCCTTTTTAAGAGTTTGTAGGGGTATATAACAAAATACCAAATAATAAATGAGAAGGAAGCTATAATGATTCCTGCTTTTACTACAATGGGGGCCTCTGTTAATCGTGTTACATAGCTTTCCAATAAGGCTGCTATTACTATTAAAGGTAAAATCCCTATGAATATTTTGAAAGCCCTTTTACCACCAACGATGAGGCTCTTTTTTCGAGGTAATGTTCCCGGGTATAGTAGGCTGGTACCAAGTGCAATTCCAGCACCACCGGCAATTACAATACAGGAAATTTCGATGGTTCCATGAATCCAAATACTTAAAAACGAATCCCAAAACAGCCCTTTTTGAAGAAAGAAATATTGGAAGGCTCCTACCATTATTCCATTTACAAAAAGGAAATAATAGGTTCCTAAACTAAAGAATATACCAGCTACAAAGGTGTAAAAGGCAACCCTTAAGTTGTTCATGGTAATGGAGAGAAACATAATATCTGATTCTTCAGATTTGTAAACTCCCATTGGATCTCCTTTTTCAATATTCTCTAAAGTCATATCTACATAAGAATCTCCTAAAATAATACGAGGGAAATTTTCATCATAATGGGTAGAAACAACTCCAATAGTTAAACAAAGGAAAAAGAATAAAAATCCATACAAAAGGGAATGCCTTTTTTGAGCAACAGCTAAGGGTACATCTTCTCGCCAAAAAATGAGAAATCTATTCCATTTTTCTACTTTTCGCCTGTTTATTCGCTGATAAATTCCTACTGTAAGAAGATTTAAATACTTGGTAGCGACACTTTTTGGATAATTCGTTCTAGAATAGGACAAATCATCAGTTAATTCCTGAAATAAATCAATGGATTCATCAGGATGCATATCCATGCGCTTGTCAAGTATAGTCTCGACTTTGCGCCATTTTTTTTCATTTTTCGCGAGAAATGAGGCTTCTCTCATAGAGTTTTTTATCTTCCCCGAATAATACAAGAATTATCTCGAATTTAAAAGTTTACACGTCACAAAACGTATTAATTGAATTACCTCTAGCAAATGCTGGTGTAAGGATTGTTGGTGGAATCATCGATATAGTCCTTCAAGGAATTTATTTGACAATTTCCATTTGGGTTTTTGGTATTGAGGAGTTGCAGGATTCATATTTTCTTTGGATTTTACTTTTACTACCCTGTGTTTTATACAATCCCCTTTGTGAGTATTTGTGGAAAGGAAGAACTTTGGGGAAATTTCTTTTGAAATTAAGAGTAATTAAATCCAATGGCTCTGCAGCTTCAATGGGAGATATTGTTTTACGATGGCTTCTCAGGATTATAGATATTAGAATTGGTTTTTTTATTCTTATTTTTCTACCAGAATCAAGTAATTCTACAGAGGGGCTATATGGTTTAATGACCTTTTTGGCAATGCCCATTCCAATTGCTGGTTTAATAAGTATGATGGCTACGGAAAAAACCCAACGAATTGGGGATATCGTTGCCAATACGGTTGTTGTGGTGAGTAAAAGGCCTTTCTCCTTGGAGGATACTATTTTAGAAGCTCCTCAAATAAACTACGAACCCGTTTATAAAAATGTATTGCAATTAAGCGATAGGGATATTTATATCATTAAAAATGTTTTGGATAATTCAAAAAAATCCAAAAGCAAAAAGGCCATTTTTGATTTGACAATCAAGGCGAAATCAATTCTTAAAGTAAAAGAAGATGTTCCACCCGAACAGTTTTTAAGAACCTTAATTAAGGATTACAATCATCTAGCAAAAAAGAAGGACGAGGTTTCCTAATTAGCTTTAATTCTTTGCCAAATTGCAATTCCAGTACCGATTGCCATCAGGATACATCCAAGCCAAAGAAGATTTATTAAAGGGAAAATTATCGCCTTCATAATTATAAAATCTCTTTCTTCTGTTATTTCAGAAAAGGCTTTTATTACCAGTTTTTTGCTGTCTGGTTCATCTGTATCTATTCCTGCGAGCCTAAATTTAAACTTTTGAATTTCCAAATAAGCATCCTCAAAACCGGCATTTTCACCTTCTATATAATAAACCGGCCTGGCAATATATTCTTCTCCCAAAACATTTATTAAAACCAACTTCACCTCTATCCGAAGCTTTTCAATTTGGTCGGAATTATCTTGAAAAGTGGCATTCACCTTTATGCTATCCAAAACCACAAAATGACGTTGGTATATGGCTGTATCTCCCTTTTCCATTCTTACCTCCATCTCGTTTCCATAACCATCCTCAGATTTGGTCTCCAGAAGAGAGGAATAAACTACATGGGTATAAACATCCTTATTCCAATAATGCTTGGTGGAAGGATTTGCCGAAGTTCCCATTTCTTCCGATTTTTGGATATAGGGCTCTAGGGTAAATAACTTTTCCTTTTTACCAGATGTGGTATCGTAATAATCCACATCATAATATTGAATACCTAAGCTGGAATCTCTTGTACCTGTCCAAACCGCGTTGTATTGATATAAATCGGTGGTATCATTTAAATACAAAACGGCATTTTCATTGGATGGCAATTCGTCTGAAAGTTGAACCGTGGTATTACTTACAATTTCTTGTTTACCATTGGCAATTAGGGCGCCAACCATAACAAAAGCAAAACCAATATGGGCAATGGAACTTCCTGAAAATTGGAGTTTTCCTTTTCCTGCGATAAGCCAATAGCTTACATTACTACAAGTGGCAAAAATTCCAGCAAATAATAAACTTAAATAGCCAGGTTGTAGCCAGAATTTATAAATAGTAGCCATTAATCCCGTAAGTATAATGCTCACTGCCAAAGTTGAATACAAGCGTTTGGTGAAAAATTTCTTAGTGGTTTTTTTAAAGCTTAAAAATTGGGTAATGGCAATTAATAAGGTCAGAATTATGGAAAAGGGTAATTGGTATTCTTGGTAGGTACTAATAGGATCGGGTGGAGGGGCGAGATCACCACCATTTAAGGAAAGCATAATGTCCGGCCCTAAAATCGTATTGTAAACTGGTGTTGAGGTAACCATGATGATATGGAAAGCCGAAATTAACAAAACCAAACTTCCAATAAACATCCAGAATTCTTTGGAACTTAATTCTTCCTCACTGGCAGATTTTTTCATTTTTGGAATATGGTAGAAAAACAATCCAAATGCGGCAATAGTGAAAAATAGGAGATACACAAGTAGCTGTCCGCTTAATCCTAAATCTACAAAGGAATGAACGGAAGAGTCCCCTAATATTCCACTTCTGGTTAAAAATGTAGAATATAAAACCAGAATAAAAGTAAGAATCATCATAAAATAAGCAGAACGCAAACCAGATTTGCTATTTCTTTTTATGATTAATAAATGAGCTGCTCCTACCATCGTAAGCCAAGGAACTAAAGAAGAATTTTCAACAGGATCCCAAGCCCAAAAGCCTCCAAAGCTCAAAGCTTCATAAGCCCAAGCTCCACCCATTAAAATACCTGTTCCAAATATCATAACACTGAAATAAGCCCAAGGAATTGTAGGTTTTATCCAACTGGAATAATCCCTACTTACCAATCCAGCAATAGCTAATGCAAAGGGAGGTAAAGCTGAAGCAAATCCTAAAAATAGGGTAGGTGGGTGAATGGTCATCCAATAATTTTGAAGCAATGGATTTAATCCGCTACCATCCATAAATACAGGGAATTTTTCAAGGTAATCTGCAACGAATGTCCATGGCAAGCCAATGTTTTCCCTTGCATTCCGCATCAACACAAAAGGGCTGCTTCCTATACCTAAATCACCAACATAAATCCCAAGAATCATACTCACCAAAAAGGCTTGCACCAAGGCAAAAACAAACATGGCTGTTGCTTCCAGTTTTTTAGAGGTGTACATTAAAATCAAACCCAAAATGGCATGCCAAAACATCCAGAGAATAAAACTTCCTTCTTGCCCTTCCCAAAATGCACTGAAAATATAGCGGGTCGGTAAATCAAGAGAAGAGTGTTTCCAGATATAATCGTATTCGAAATAGTGGCTGGACATTAAAAAGAACAGCATCCCAACAATGGAGAAAATACTTATGGCGTGAACGATAAATGAAGCGCGGGCGACTTTTTTGTACTGTTCTTGTTTGTTAAAAAGGTAAAAGAGATTGGCAAATGCACTTATAATAGCAGCGGCAAAGGCAAGGCTCACAAAGAATCGGCCTAGTTGCCCAGGAATGAGGTGTTCTGAAAGGTATTCCATGAATTAGTAGGTTTCGTATCCTTCCAACTTGTTTGTCTCGTTGTATTTAGAAGGGCATTTCATTAATATTTCTTCGGCGACAAATACATCATCCTTAGCATAACCTTTCATGGTTATTTCCTCACTTCTTTCAAAATCTTGGGGTTTTGGCTGATTGTATAAAACCCTGCTGGATTTTCCATCTTTATCTACTGCAACAAAGGAAAAAGTGCTCGATAACGGATCGAAATTCATGGCTTGGTTGGTGTCGAGTTCGCCAATTACGGTATACTTTGTACCAGGTTGTTCATTAGCTTGTGTAAATCCTACATAGGTAGAAAAATCTCCTGTGGCTGATATAATAGCGCCAATGGAAACGGCAATTACTATGATTATAGCGATATGTGTCTTTTTCATTTTCCTGCCTCTTTTTCTAGTTTCCTAAGTTTTCTGTCTATGCTAATTAAATAAACGGTAATCACCGCAAAAACGATAGCCACTACCGCAACTACAACATATATTTTTCCATTAGCTCTCATGGCGTCTGCCATTTCTACTCCTTCCGGACCTTGAGCTACTAAGTTGCCTGAAATCAAAATCAATAAGGCACTGATTAGTAAAACAATTTTATTTTTCATCATACTATTCTTCTTAATTTTCCAATTCATCATTCATTTCCTCCTTTTTCCAAAGCAATTGATGATATCTAATTTTTAAAGTCGTTACCCAAACCGCAATTAAAGTCCAACCAATAACGGCAGGTCTAAAAACCATTTGCATCCTGGCGTCCAAATCATATTGGTCGAAACCAGGGTTTCCTCCGTTTCCGGGATGAAGAGAATCTGTCATTCTTGGTAATATTCCTAGAAAAACGATCATCATTACAAAAGCAAAAATATTATATACTGCGGCCAATCTACCCTTCTTTTGTTCGTCCTCCACGGAGTTTCTCAAAATAAAATAGGCCAGATAAATAAGGAAGGTTACAGCTGCACCATTTAGCTTGGCATCATTTACCCAAAAGGCGCCCCAAGTATATTTTGCCCATAAACTTCCTGTAAGTAAACCTGCAATAGAAAGAACAACCCCGGTAAGTGCTAATTCTTTGGCTTTTAAATCAGAAATTCTGCTTCCAGAACTTAAATGTTTAACACTATAAATGACCGAAGCGAGCATTAAAATAATCATGGCAAACCACATGGTTACGTGGAAGTACATGTTTCTTATGGTCTCATTTAAAATGAAATAATGAGGGACCTCCCCAAGGAATCCTTGGATGATGGTATAGAAAATAATTATTACGCCGAGGGCTTTCCACCAGTGTCTTTTCATGCTCATATTTTAGTCGCGCCAAAGGTAGGCAAATAACACATAGCTTAGGAGTACAGTTACCAGTGTTAGAAGCATTAGTACTAATATTATTGGGCCGTTTATTTCCCAAGAAAACCCTGTTAGCGCTCTTATACTTATGCTGCTTAAAGAAATTACTTGAGGGAATAATAAGGGGATGCTAAGAATGGCTGGAAGGGCGGGGTTATCTCCGGCTTTTGCAGATATGCCAGATACAAATGTTAGTATGGCCGCGAATCCAGAACAGGCTAGTAGAATTAAAACAATAAAGGCCAAAGGATCTTCAATTTCAGTACCCATAAAAAACAGGAAAAGAAGAAAGGTGAAAAGGCCAATTACACTGAGGTAAATAAAATTATAAATGATTTTCCCCAGAATTAAGGCTTGGGGTTTAACCATTCCGAAATAGAGTAAAAATCTTCTGTCCGCCTCATTTTGGAAACTGCGAAATGCAGCTTGAATGGCAGCGAAAATCAAAACTACCCAATAAAGAGAATTCCAGGTTTCCTTCTCTATGGAACCATTAAAAACTAGAAAACAGAGATAGGTTGTTGTAAGAACATAAAGTAGAATAGCCAAAACACTTTGTTTCTTGCGCCACTCTAATTTAAAGTTCAATTTTACTATTTCTGAAATCTGTAAAAACATTTTGCAAAAGTAAGGTAGGATTGGGATTCTTTTGGGTTTAGATAGACTCTGTTTTAATTTAGAATTAATAAAAATAAAAACTTTGGGGCTTTGTTGAAATTCAAAATTATTTTTCAGGACATTTAATAGAACATTTGATGATTTTCCTTGTTTGTTTATCGAACATGATATTGGAATTAAGGCAAGGATAATTAGTATCTTGGCCCCATAAAATCCGACAATGAAAAAATATTTTTTTATTCTAACACTATTAGGTATGGGCTTATTTTCACTTGGATTCAGATCTGCTAAAAATACCGATGTAAAGGCCATTGAAAGTTTTTACGATTTTAAAATCAACACATTAGAAGGGGAGGAGTTTGATTTTGCCCAACTAAAAGGCAAAAAAGTATTGATCGTGAATACAGCTAGTAAATGTGGTTATACCTACCAATACAAGGATTTGGAAGAGCTGTATCAAAAATATAAGGAGAAGGATTTTACCATTATCGGTTTCCCTGCCAATAATTTTGGTTTTCAAGAGCCTGGTAGTGATGAAAAAATTGCGGATTTCTGTGAAAAAAATTATGGGGTTAGTTTTCCTATGATGTCCAAAACAGATGTAAAAGGAAAATCGAAAAATGCACTTTATGCTTGGTTAACGAGCAAGGAGCAAAATGGAAAGGAAGATGCCAAAGTATCTTGGAATTTCAATAAATTTCTGGTTAACGAAAAAGGGGAATGGGTAGCTCACTACGGATCCAAAACCAGCCCTTTGGATGAAAGCATTATCTCATTTATTGAAGGAAAGTAAAATTTCAATTTTAAAATTTTGAAAAACGACCTCCAAAAGAAGCTGTTTAATATTGAGGTCCTATTTGTCTTAGCGGCAATTCTTAATATTTGGCCCATTTGGTTTAGTTCTTATTTCCCTACAGTTGATGGGCCTTCCCATCTCTATAATTCCCAATTGATTTTAGAACTCTGGAATTCGGATGCTTTTTTCAGTAGCTTTTTTGAAATTAATTCGGAATGGGTGCCGAATTGGTCTGGGCATTTTCTCTTGGTATTATTTCAGAAAATTGGATTCTCTGTATTTTTCGCCAATAAAATTATCCTAAGCCTTATCGCCCTTGGAATCCCATTGGCTTTTAGGAGTCTCTTAAAAACTTTAGGCTCTCCCATTACCGGAATTAGCTTCTTTAGTTTGATTTTCGTTTACACCTTTCTATTTGCATTGGGCTTTTACAATTTTGGATTGGGGATTTTGATGCTACTTATTTCCATTCAATTTTATTTAAAAACGAAAAAGGATAAAGGTACTTTCATTCACATTTTCCTTTTTATCAGCATAGGACTTTGTTTCTTTTCTCATTTGGTTTGTTTTGGCATTTTATGTCTTTATTTTTTGGTTGATTTTCTTGTTGGATTATTTAAAAAAGAGAACAAATTCAGGATTAGGCATGGACTTTTTACCTTTCTGTATTGTCTTCCTTTTGTAATTCTAAGCGGCTTGTTTTTTATTGGCAGAGAATCCCCAGATAGCAGCAGTTATTTTGGTGCAGGAACCCTTTGGGCCTTGTTCCGTAATTTGAAAATTTTGGTGTTAAATTTTGGAGAAACTGAAACCCTTTTGGCCCAAATTGTATTTTATGTTTTGATGGTTTTTACTTTGGTTTCTCTTTTTAAATTAAAATCATTAGAAAAAAATAAAAGGCCATTTTTTATTCTCTTCGCCTTACTCTTGGCTTTGTTTTTTGTTATGCCAGATGCTGGAAGTAATGGAAGTTTTATTTCAAGAAGAATCCTGATTTTCACTTTTTGGTTCTTGTTATTGGTTCCGATAACGCGTAGCACACTTTTGTCAACCAACTTACTATACCTTTAGAAATTTTTCTGTCATACCAATTTTTACACGACAGAAGCTTGGCCAAAACGTGTCTTTCGCAACACACCAGAAAGCAGCACTGTTATGAGAAATAGGATCGCTCTTTTTATGCCAGGCATTTTTCTGCTCGGCTTCAATATCGGCACTGGAAGCGTCACCACGATGGCCAAGGCCGGGGCGACATACGGCATGTCTCTGCTTTGGACCGTGCTCATCTCATGTGCAGCAACCTATGTGATGATAAACGCCTATGGTCGCTTCACACTGGTCACTGGCGAAACGGCATTGCAGGCGTTCCGTAAGCACATTCATCCGGCAGTCGGAATATTCTTCATCTTAGCTCTGACGGCA
>CAKZNE010000007.1 GCA_937129395.1 uncultured Cryomorphaceae bacterium
CTAATGACTCAACGCTTAGCGTGCTTTTCCAGCTTCTTCCTTGGCCAGAATTGGCATCATTGGCTGCTGGCATAGTAGTCGTATATTTAAGGCCTTTCTCTTTAAAGTCTCTAGCAAGCGCCGGATTTTCTTCCTGCTCGCTGCGAAGGTAAGGCAGAACCTTGTCACCGCCAATATCAAGCGTTCGAAAAGTAACCGGCTTCTCACCAACTGCGTCGATCACCTGTTTGTAAAGCTCTTCCTGTTCGCCAGGTCGCGGAAAGCGCGAAGACACCATAAACTGAAGCTCGGTTCGAAACAGGCCGATACCGGCCGCACCCGATAGTTCGACATTCGGCAAATCCATCACCAATGCAGCCAACCTTGGATTAAAATTTGGGATTGTAGGCGGTGTAACCTATGCCGTTTATTACCTCTCTTTTATTGTGGCTGGAATAGTCATTTACCAACTTAGAGTTAAAGGTGGTTTTAAAAGCATCCATCATTTTTTACAAAAGAAGTTTGGCAAAAAAGCCCTTTTGGTATTTTCTATTTTAATAGGAATCCGTCTTTTTAATGAAGTTTGGTCCAACACCATGGTAATAGGAAGTTATTTTGGCGAGCAGGGTTCCACCAACTACTATATCTCCATTATTGCCTTTACAGGAATTACTTTGGCCTATGTTTTAAAAGGAGGACTAAGAAGCTCCTTGCTCACCGATGCCATTCAAATGCTCTTTTTTGGATTGCTGTTATTTATTCTTTTAGTAATGATATTACCCAATGGTGAACAAGGAGTTGGAGATTATTTAAGCTCAGGTAGTTGGACTATGAGCACTGGATTAAACCTACTTTTTGCTGCAGGAATTCAAATCTTTAGTTATCCTTTTCACGATCCAGTTCTTACGGATCGTGCCTTTATCAGCAATCCAAAAATTACCCTGAAGAGTTTTATTAGTGCTTCCTTAATTGGGGTCGTTTTTATGAGTCTTTTTAGCCTAATTGGAGTTTATGCCCAATTCAATAATTTAGAGGGCCAGGCGGCGGTAGAGGTGTCCAAATTATTCGGCACACTGGTAATGCTAGCGATGAATTTCATTATGATAACCTCCGCCGCATCTACTTTAGATTCTACCTTTTCCTCCTTTTCTAAATTGACGGTAATAGACCTTGGAAAGAAAAAAAATCAAAGCTTAAAAAAGGGTCGAATTATGATGGTGGTGATTGCTTTTGGAGGAACACTTCCGATATTTGCAAACCCAGAAATATTATCAGCCACAACGGTGAGTGGAACTATGGTAATTGGCCTCGCTCCTATTTTTATTTTTTGGAAAAAGAAAGTCCCGAAACTATCCTTTCACCTTCCTGTATTTTTTGGGATATTTATGGGAATTGTATTGGCTACGGGAAAAACCCCTCTTTGGATATTGTTTTCGGATGGACCTAATGCGGATTTGCTTTGGGTAAACGTTTGGGGAAGTTTAATTTGCCTTTTATTATTTTTTATACCCTATTGGTTGAAACATGGAAAGAGAAAAAACAAGTAAAAAACTAGAAAACCTAAAAGGGAAACTTCTGATTTTTGGAGGGGTTTACAGCAATTTACAAGCTTTGGAAGTTCTATTGGAAATTGCAGAAGAAGAAGGAATCCCTGCAAGCAATATGATTTGTACTGGAGATATTGTTGGCTATTGCGCTCAACCCAACGAATGTTTGGAGCTTATAAAAGAAAAGAAAATTAAAAGCATTGCAGGAAATGTAGAAATCCAGCTTAGGGAAGAACAAGAAGATTGCGGTTGTGATTTTACAGATGGAGGAAGATGTGATATTTTTTCAAAAAACTGGTATGCCTATGCCCAGCAAAAACTAGATCCCAAATTTATCCCATGGCTCAAAGAAATGCCCGACTTTCTTGAATTCACCTATGCAGGCAAAAAAACACGAGTTGTACATGGCAGCTTTCATCACACCTCAGAATTTATTTTTAAATCAACAGGTTGGTCCAAAAAAGCCAAAAACTTTAAGGACAGCGATGCCGAACTAATTATAGCCGGTCATAGCGGCCTACCCTTTTACGACAACCAAGAAGGAAGCCTTTGGATAAACCCAGGGGTAATAGGAATGCCAGCCAATGATGGAGAAACAGATGTATGGTTTGGAATTTTGGATGATGAAAACGGGGATCTATCTTTTGAGTTTTTAAATTATGAATACGATTATGAACTCGCTTCCAGTTTAATGTTGGAAAACAATTTACCTAAGACCTACGCTGAAACCCTTAAAACAGGAATTTGGGACAATTGCGAAATACTGCCTGAGGCAGAGACCCATAACCAAGGCAAAGCCATAGAATTTTAAGATTTGAAAGTAAAACCAAAACGAATTTTTAAGACCAAACCAAAGAGATTCCAAGAAGATTCGAAGTAATTTCAAAAAAAACATTCTTAATCCTTTCCCAATTCACAAAAACCATTATTTTTGCAGCCCTTAAACAAGGTCGCGTAGCTCAGCTGGATAGAGCATCTGCCTTCTAAGCAGACGGTCACAGGTTCGAATCCTGTCGCGATCACTGAAAAAGCTTCACTTAATTGTGAGGCTTTTTTTGGTTTTGGGGTCTTCATATTCAACTTTGGATTAATACTTTATTCAAGCCTACACCTCAACTTTGGACTTTTCTAAAATTCCAATAGATTTGTGGTAAACAAATAAGTTGAATATAGGACTGGTACATAAATTCGCTTGTTAGAGGCGATAGATAACAATATGAAAAGAGTTTTTATAATAATCTCATTTATGCTTTTCTCATCTGCATTTTGTCAAAATGGCAAAATTGAAGTACTCACCAATTACAACGTAAACAGAAATGCTATTTACTCTTCACAAAACCTATATGGTATAATTAACGAAGATGGTTCTAAAACAATCGCAGCAGAATTTGATACAATTTACAAATCTGAAAGATTCTGTTATTCAGAAGAGTGCCAGTGTTTTATTGCAGAGAAAAAGTCCCAATACTATTTCATAAACTATAAAGGGCAATTAAAACCTCGAATAGCTTTTGACAGCCTTTTTATGATTTCCGATTTTAGGAATAGTAGATATTCTGGTTATAAAAACGACACCCTTTATTTCTTTAAATCAAATGGGCAGATCATAACAACCGAATATGATAGAATGCTCTATGGCACTGGTAGCTCAATTTTTACCATAAAAAACGAAAAACTTGGATTGATTGATATTGACAATAATATTATCATAGACTTTGAATACGACAATTTAAAGTACGCCAGACACAATGCATATTTAATTGCTGAAAAGAATGGCAAAGTTGGAGTCATTGATTTGGCTAATCAAATAATTGTTCCATTTGACTTCGAACAAATTGTACCTACTCTTGCCTCAATTGGAGATAATGATAAAGAATTTGTGATTCAACAAAACGGTAAAATGGGTACTATAAATATGGATTCTAGTTATTGGCGAATTGTAATCCCTCCAGAATATGATGCGATTTCTGGATGGTGTTGTGGTGGACCACATGGGCATTATATTATTAAAAATGGAAAAGAAGGGTTTGCAACCGTAGACGGTAAGGTTATTATTGAACCAAAATTTGAAGGGCTAAATGAAACATATGGTGGGTTTATCGTTCAAGAAAACAATAAAACTGGAGTTATTAATTTGAAAGGAGACACCATAATCCCCTTAGAAAATGATCTCATTTATGATGACTTTGAGAAATTAATATTTAATCCTGAAGATACATTAGATGATAAATTCATTGTCCTAAGAAGTGATAATTGGATGTACTATTCAATGAATGGAACCCTCATTCAAAAAGACGTTGACATAAAAGAAATAAAAAAGGAAAAACCATTTCTAATTGAATATATGGACAGATTTAAGATTGTAAGAGCATTTTGTTTAATAAAAATAAAAACTGCGTCCAGTCGAGTGAATGTCCCCGCTAGTAAAAACTAACGGAGTGCCCCTCAAACACCCCTTTACCAAAGTGTCTCGTTTACAGCAGTGCCCTAAGCAAAACATAATCGCTCCTACACCAATTATGTCTTAGTTCAAGTTTAAAAAAAGGCCATATTCTTTCGAAAGTTTCCTTATCCAATTTCAAACGGTTTAAGGTTGGGTCCTTGCTTCAATTCCAAGCTCAAATTTGACAAGCTGACGACTTACTTGCGATTTGCGACAGGACCTTCGCCAGCAAGGGCCTTCTACCCTCTTGATAATTTCTATCTTGCGATAGAAATGGATGCCGATGCTGGGCCCACACAAAACCTAAATTGCATTAAAACACAGTTTAGCTAAATATTGGCGGTAATTAAAATGACCAAACTGAAATTCATATTTATCACTGTATTGTTTCCCATTCTAATGAATGGTCAAAATGACTTGTCCTTTCCCAACGGAGGGGACCTTTGTGAGGTAAAACAGATTTTAACAAAAAATTCAGAAGCTATTCGTGAAGAATTTAATGTTGATGACTCAGTTTCTAGTTTCACTTTTACTTTACCAAATGAGTACTGGCTAAATCAAATCGCTTTTCCCCTGGAAAATAAAACTTTATTAAAAAGTTTCTTTGGTACAATTGATTTAAAAGAGGTTAATGATTCTGTTTTTGAAATTTCTGAATTACTAAAAAAATACAATGACACTTTAGATTTCTCTGAAAGACGTTCTGGATTGAATGCCAGTTGTACCGAAGGAGACTTTTGTTTAAGTGTTAAATATTCTCCAATTTATAACAATGTTTTTATGGTGAACATTTATGAGAGAATTGAAAATGATGGTGGGAGCAATGATCTTTCAGAAAACAAAGTTCAATACTTATTCAGCTTTGGTCGATATGGAGACATACAAGGCTGGACATTAATAAAAGCTACATCTAACAAAAAATAAAACCATTGAAAACAGTTTTATTTAGTCCTTACCCACCATCAATCTACAACCGTAACAAAACTTGAATTTTTACCTTTATTTTATTACATTGGTGTAATATTGCACCACAATTTAATTAAGATGACAAGACAAAGTATTTCCTTTTCTGAACCAAATGACAAATGGTTAAAAGCTCAAATAAAGAGTAAAGAGTACTCAAGTAAAAGCGAGTTAATTAATGACCTAGTTAGACAGGCAAGAATGCAACAACTTGAAATTGACTTAATCAAGCTCAAATTGGACAAAGCAGAAAAAACTGGATTCACCACTGACTCAAAAACAGATATTCTAGCTGAATCAAAGTCATTACTTAATGGCTAAATATAGACTGAGTAAGATTGCAAAAAGTGACTTGATTCGAATTCATCATTATGGAGTCGAGAAATTTGGCGTCGAACAAGCAGATAAATATTTCAATACTTTTTTCGATTATTTCAATATTATTGCGCGACAACCCTATTCTTTTGAATCCGTGGAGTTTATCAAAATCGGTTATAGACGCTGTGTTTGTGGTTCAGAAAGCATATATTATAGAATTAGTAAAGAAGATGATATTGTTGAGATAATGACCATTATAGGGCGTCAAGATTTCATCCAAAACAAGGGTAGAGTTAACTAAGTTCCGGTTTTCCAATAGGCCAAAAATGGAAATTGTGATAATGAATAAAAAATTTCTGTTTCCTTCCCCGCAGAGGGTAATTGATTCAAAACCGGTCTCGTTCATTTAAAAGATTCACCTAGTTGTGAGGCTTTTTTTTGGTTTAGTGCTTTCTTCAAGCCTTAACTTTGAACCTTTTGCAAATTCATAAACATCTTTAAATGTATAGAAAAGGCAATAATCTATACAAGAGAATTAGCTTGGTATAGAAAACCTAAAAAACTATACATTATGACTTCTTGGGGATTAACAGACCTGCCATTGCAGATTGATTTTGAAACTAAGAAGAATTACTTGATGGCTAAAAATAGACTGAGTAAAATTGCAAAAAGTGACTTGATTCGAATTCATCATTATGGTGTCGAGAAATTTGGCATCCAACATTAAACAACAATGATCTACTTAATATGTAAAAATTGTAATTCTAAAGTTTCGGCTATCATTGACCATTCTGGAAATGACGAGGCATGGGAAAACTATGAAAGCTTTTGCGAAAAGGACTTCATTGTGGCTGGTCAATACTTCAAGGATCCTGACGACAATTTTATCTTGAATATTAAAGACAAAGTAAACTTAGATTATCATCCAGACTCAAAAAGATTGACAGGATGTTGTGGACCTTCTGAATCCCAGGAGCCAAATTTGATTTGTAAATGTGGGACCGAAATTGGGCGGGAAATCACGGATTGTATCAATCCACATTACATTCGAATCCTAACCAATATGGTTAAAGAAGTAGATGACAAATGGATGGCCTTAGGATTAATAAAAGATCTTGAGAAGCAAAACCCGCAAGACGAAAGGCTTTCTTGTTTTTACAATTTAGTACAATATGGCAATGAGAATGAAATATTGAAATACATCAATCAGAATTTAAAAAAAGAAAAATAACTATGGCCGAAAAATAGCAACTGATTTGCAAACCCCAACTTTGGACCTTTCCAAAATTCCAATAGATTTGAGTTTCACAAAATGATCGAGGTATGTGCAATGCTGCATATATTTGCTTGTTTACTACCCTTAAAACAAAATGAAAAACCTATTCTACATAGTACTGTCCCTTTCAGTTCTAGGTTGTGTTCAACCAAAAAGTGAAATATCTAGTGCCTTTTTCAAAAATTCTGACTTCATTCAGATTTACGATGCTGATACTACTCACTTATCTTTTCTAGATACGACATATTCCTTGCTGACAAAAAATGGAATCCAACATAACAGTCGGTGGAGTATAAAAAGGATAGGTGAAGAGAAATTATTGATTTTAGGAAAGCACTTCTCAAGAGTGTTTCAAGTAATTAGTTTCAATGACACAAGTTGTACTTTAAAAGTAATCAGTCAAACAGAAGAGCCACCTTTCGTTCTGTTAAAAGCCTCGAAAAATGACATAAAAGTTCAAGGGCTTTGGAAATCTTCTAAAATCCCTCCACCTCCTGACTACTCCCTAAATAATCCAGAAAAATGGGACTCTATCTTGAATAATCGCGCATTATGGGAAAGCGAAACTTTTGAAATCACAGAAGACTCAATTATATATTCATTCTACGATTATAGAACATCTGTTAAATTCGAAAAGCCATTTATTCAACTTGAAAATGACTTGTCTGTTTCCATTGGAAAATTGAATGTTTTAAGACCGATTGCTAAGAATGATAGTACATTAACATTGGAGTTTTATTTCGCTGATGCTAACCAATCTCCAGTTCGAGAATACAAGAAATCGAGGAGGAAATTAAAAAGGGTAGCAAATAATAAATAAAGCTAAGGCCCAAAATGGCCCACGAAAGAAAAATCCAGTTAACAAATATTGTAACTTTTTCGTTACATTTGCAACTTGAGACAAATTGATATTACAGAAGAATGCCTTGAATTCATAGACAACCAGGACGAAAGGGTTGCCGTCAAGTTTTGGCAAATGGTTGAGGTATTATCGGAAATTAAAGTGATTCATTCCCACTTCGTAAAAAAGCTCCAATCGACCCAGTTTTATGAATTGCGAATTAAAAGTGGAAATGAATACCGGCTTATAATTTTTGCTATTGATCACCTAAACTTTAACCAATGTTCGAAGGCAGTTTGTTTAAATGGATTTCAGAAAAAATCAACTAAAGATTATAAAAAGGCAGTCAAAACAGCCGAGAAAAACTTAAAAGAATATTTAAAAGAAAAATAAAATGGGAAAGTCTATTAACGCTAATAAACTCCTTGACGAAAGATTTGGAGAAAAAGGAACTCAGCAACGTGAAGAATTTAAACACGGTGCTTTTTCCTATTACTTCGGTGAAATCATAAAAAACAGAAGAAAGGAACTTCATATGAGCCAGGAAAGTCTTGCTGAAAAGGTAGGTAAAAAGCGACCTTATATATCACGAATTGAAAACGGAGAAGACATAAGGCTTTCAAATTTTGCCCTTCTAGCAAATGCCCTTGGATTATCCATTCAATTAAAGCCTGAGTAAAACCGCCCACCTCCAAGCCTATAAAGCCTTATAAGCATCTAAAGATGAAAACTCTTTTGCTCTTAATCTTCCTACTGAATTTAATGACCGTTGAGGTGAATGGTCAAGATGACTTCTTGATAATTGGAAATGATTCTATTTTGTTAAAAAGAGACTACTATTCAATAAAAACAATTGATAGCAGTGAGAATAGAATTTATCGAAAACAAGTTGAGCCCTTTGGTACTGATTCTTTTCCTAAACCAAGACGACTTTTAAAGGAATATTTGTTTTTACTGGAAAAAAAATATTTTAGACCAATGACAACAGTATACAATTATGAAGACATGACCATATTTGGGATGGAATCTCCTTTTGCCCTAACCGATACCCTTTACGCACATTCGTTTTTAGGCAAAGTAAAATTTGAGGAATTGAAATCGAATATTGAAAAATCAATTGTGACAGACTGGGGCTTTTCATTATTAAGCTGCAAATTATCATTTATGACTATTAAGGATACTCTAGCAGTTTTTAATTACGATCCGACAAAACAAAATTTCGATGATTTCTTTTCTAATTTTTCAAAAAGTCAATACATTATTTTAGTTGAGATTACTAAGCCCATTGGCCCAATACGAGATGAAAATATTTTTTTACAAGGGATTTATTGGAAAATAATTGAATAAATGACTTGCTAGTCGAGTGGACGGCTTTGCCAATAAAAACTGAG
>CAKZNE010000008.1 GCA_937129395.1 uncultured Cryomorphaceae bacterium
CTTCAAACTTGGATTACACGAATTATGATTAATAATAGCATAAGCGCTATTAAAAAAGAAGTGAGACGTGGTATAAAAGTGAAAATTGAAGATGTACAGTTAAGAGAAGATGATGTTGTAGAATTTGAATTAATAGAACAGCAACCCATTACTGCGAGACAAGTTTTTGAAAAATTAAATGAATTGCCCTTGGGTTATAAAACCGTTTTAAGCCTTTACGTTTTGGACGGATTTACCCATAGAGAAATCGGTGAAAAATTGGGCGTAACCGAAGGAACAAGTAAAAGCCAACTGGCAAAGGCAAAAAGGCTATTAGCTAAAATTTTGACAGAGGCTTATTTGTAATGCAAAGAAAAGATAACATAGAAAACCTTTTAAGAAAAAGCGCAGACAACCTGGCCAGCGAGTTCCAGGATGATTGGGGTGCTTTTGATAAAAAACTTTCTCAAGCCAAAGGCCTTAACAGATTAAAAAAGTTTACAGCAGGAACCGCCATTGTTGCAGCGATTGTGTTTTTATTTATGGTCTTTAATTCCAAGCAAATGTTTTGGGAAAGAGACTTTTATACTCCTCGAACACAAGAGGTTGTTTTCGATTTAGAGACTGATGAATTTCCAAATGAAAAAGGTACAACTAGCATCAAAGATGACCTTTTAAATAGTATTTCTTACACGGATCCCACAGGAAAAGAAGAGGTAGTAATTCCTCCATCAAGCCCAATGGAATTCGTAAATAATCCTACTAATTCTGAAATTACTCAAAACCAAAAAAGAGCAAATCCTAGTTCTATTGCCACAGATCCTGTTGCAGAATTTGCCCAATTAAATTCTTCTATTAGCTCTCCATTGGAAGATGAGGATGAAGGACCTTTAGTTGTTCTTGCTGAGGAAACGGGGTTTGTTAACAGAGAGGAAAGTCCAAAAGAGGAATTGTTGTTTTTAAGTTCCAAAAGAGGGTTTGGAACCCTGAACCCCAGTACTGGTTTAGTTGATGAATCTCCTGCAAATGGTAAATATATTGCATTAGAAGTGGCGGATCTTGCTGCTAATTTTAATGGTTCAGATATTGTTTTGCCATTAATATCCCCAATTAATAAAATTGACTTTTCTAAAAGTAAAAAAGGGCCGTATATCAGTCCCTTACAAGCTAAAAACGCTTGGAGTTACTCCATAAACATGTATCCAAACTATACTTTCAGAAAATTTGAACTGGATGCGGATAAAGGAAATTTACTTCATGCAGATTTTGCAGATGCCGTACAAGCAGCAGAAAGTGGTGGTTTAAGTTTGAACTTAGGTTTGGAAATAAACAGAAGAATTGCCCCAGTTACTTATTTGAATACAGGAATAGAATACATCAGCTATAAAACTGAAGTGCTTTATAATTTCACCAATTTTAGAGACCCTATTATTAACAAGAGCAATGGTTTGATTGATGGGTATACCATTAAAAATGAAGCGGAAAGAGTAAGCTTCAGCGATAAAAACATCTACCATTATGTAAATATTCCATTTTCTATTTCCTATCAACCATGGGCTTCAGATCACGTTCGTTTGAATATTGAAGCAGGAGCAAGTTACCTCTATTTTATGGCGGCTAATGGACAAACATTGGATTATAAAACCCTAGATGTTGTGGATCTTTCCCAAAGAGATTTTAGAAACAGCATAGGTTCACTAAGTATGAAAATTGGAGCTAATTATTATGTAAATGAACGCATCAATATCGGTTTCGAACCAACATTGATGTATTTCACCAATACCATTTACGATGACGATTACCCCTTCTATGTAATCCCTTATTCTGTGGGATTAAACTTTAACTTACAAGTAAAATTGAATTAAGGTTTAACTGTTTTTCGGCAAACTCCAATAGCGTAAATACAAGGATTTCAAGTAACTATTCCAGATTAAGTTATAACTGAATATTCCTATCCAAAATGCCCAAGTGTAGCATTCGTTTATCATCGCGCTATGCTCATACCCATAGTCCAAGACCCCTTGAAGATCAATTACCTTATAGGAGTCAAACCATGACCAATAAAAGAATCCATGGACATTTTCCAAATAAGCCAAAAGGAGTAAAAAGAAAAAGGGACTTATTAAGGACAAGAAAATATTGAACTGAACATATAGTGTACTAAACTTTTTCAGTTTGAACCCTCGAAGGGAAACAAAGGCCAATATTATGCTGAGGTAAAAGGGGAATATTAAAATTAAACCACTTTGGAAATTACTGGCGCCATCAATAACAAGTATAATGGTGAAAATAAGTCCGGCGAATAAAATAAAGCGCAGTAATTGCGACCAATGGGAATTTTTGAAAACCTGAAAAACGAGGGTGATGCAGAAAATGGTTAATGCCAATGCTTGGAAAATCCCAAAGTGCCAAGAAAATACATCCTTATTTTGCGCCTCCCTAATTTCATGCATGTTTGAGGCCGCGAGTTCAATATCGTGTTTCAGCTTTTGATTTGAAAGACTAATAAAATAATTGTTCATTGAATAATCCCTAAAAACTGTGGATGTGGTAATTTCCTCGACATGGCTATAAATAAAAAGTAACTCGCTGAATTTATTGATATAATCCTTTGCCAAACCCTCATTGGGATGAAATAGTAATTCTCTTTTTTTGGTTTTAAAAATGGAATTTTTTTCGAGATCAAAGTTGGCCAGATTTGCTTTTTGGTAATAATTTCGTCGGCTTTCATAATAACCGTAGGTTTGGTAATCTCCAACATAATCCGAAAAATAGAGCCGTGGTCTTTTGTTTTTAAAGATCCCTTTGTGATCAAAAATGGAATCCTTCATTTTCAACCAAGCTTCATTTTCAAGGCGCTTTTCCTCGTAATATTTTGCATCTCGACCAGATTCTCGACGTTGGCCATTTATGTTCTTTAAAAATGCTGAATCACTTGGGTAATATTTGAAATTGTCTCTATTGCTTGGGAAAAAATAAGCCCCTAATTCAAAGGATACAGCTTGTTTTTCTAAAACAACTTCCTCTTCAATGTGAGCTATCCTTTCATTTAAAACCCAAGAAGTGGGATAGGGAATTAACAAAGGAAGGGAAAGGGTAAAAAAGTAAATTAGAAGAACAAAAAACTCTTGGTATTTGAATCTATAGGCCGCTTTTTTATCTGGATTGTAGATCGACATATTATAAATGAAGAAACCAAGCAATATTACCGCAGGAATAAACAAAATCCCAAAAAAGAAATCTTGATCGTGACTTGTAATAACCTCCCTTGGATTCATTTGGTATAGCAGTCCTAATAGAATAAAAAACAGACTTAGAACTAAGGATAGATAAAGGTTTAAATGAATTCGAGTGGCCCAAATCCATGGGTGGTTTGTTCTTAAATGGCTATCAAATTTTTTAAGAAATGCGGGGGCAATTTTCAGGATAAAATTCATAAGATTCTAGTATTTATCGCTAAATAATTTTTTGGTGGAACTGCTGATATTTCGGAAATATTCAATTTCCATAGAAGCGTCTAAAAGCCTTTTTAAAAGGTCTTCTTTTTTATTTTCTGGGGAGCAGTTTATTAAAAAGGAAGAAGCCGATTGCTCAATTTTCAAATCTTTCCAATCTGCTAGAAGCTCTTGCAATTGTTGGTAATTGAATTTTCCATTCAACTCAAAAGTCTGGTTTTTATCGAGGTTTTCAAAATCAGATAAGGGTCCATTAAAAACGGCCCGACCATTTTTAAGGAAAATTATTTGATCTGCAATGGTTTCCACCTCATGTAATTGTTGGGAGCTGAGAATTATACTCAATGGATTTCGAAGTGAATTTGCTAAATTCCTCAAATCTTGTAATAGCAATTCTTGAGCTTGAAGATCGAGGTTTGCCAAGGGTTCATCCAATATTAAAACTTGCGGGTCCCAAACCAAATTCATAGCGATTTCAAAACGCAATTTATAGCCGCTCGAAAGTTGAGACCATTTTAATTCTCTAAAATTACTGAGTCCCATTCTGTGAAGAATAAACTCAACCTTTTCCGAATTTACACTTCCCTTAAAGGTTTTAATGGCCGCCTCAAATGACAATTGGTTTTCTGCAGCTCCATGCCATTTTTCTATTCGTTGAGGTATAAAGGCAATTCGTTTTTTAATGCTCAACCAATCCTTTAAAGTTTCTCCATCAAAATGGTATTTTATCTCCCCTTCATCTGGAGCTAAGTCTCCACAAATCATTCGAAGAAGTGTGGTTTTTCCATTCCCATTTTCGCCTACCAAACCGATTATTTTTCCCGCTTCGAGTTTTAATGAAATGGCTTGAAATTCAAAATTATGGAGTCGGGATTTGTATTTTTTTCGAATGGAATTTATTTCAGCATAAGGCTCAATAGTAAATCGAGAAATTTCTGGAAATTGAACATTGAAACCTTTCAATTTTTCCAAAAGTTCATAACCTAAATCCTGAAGTCCACCAATATTGGTTTTGGCGCTACCAAGGCTTTTTCCTTTATTATAGGTTTCGCGAAGGCTTAAACATTCTTGTTTTATTTGTTGGGGTAAATTGAAATCGTAAGCTAAATCCAATATCCTTATGGTGCTGCGGTTGAGATCCTCGTTTTTTAAACATAAATCCACCTCCTCAAGGCGCTGGCGAAAAAGAACTTGCATGGTTTGGCATTTGGTTATTGGTGATGGAAACGGCAAGACTTTCGAAAAATTTTAAACCATACCTTTTTAGCTTGTTGGGGCTGTCAAACCCTTTTTAATAATTCCCCAGCCTTTTTTAAAGTTTCATCATTTTTTGCAAAACAGAAACGCAGTGTTTTATGATCCACAGGCTCTGAGTAAAAAACACTTAGTGGAATACTGGCTACACCAAACTCTTTGGTTAAACGAACGGCAAAATCCACATCCTTTTCATCTGTAATTTCTGAATAATCCAATAACTGAAAATAAGTCCCTTGAGATTTTAGAGCTTTAAATTTTGATCCTTCAATGGACTTTAAAAAAACATCCCTTTTCCCTTGGTACATCTCCGAAATTCTAAAATTTTGATCCTCTTGCAAATATTCGGCTAGGGCATATTGCATAGGAGTATTCACGCTAAAAACCATAAACTGATGAACTTTTCTGAATTCGCCCATTAAGGATTGGGGAGCCATGCAAAATCCTGTTTTCCAACCGGTAATGTGTAAAGTTTTACCTAAAGATCCTACCAAAAAACAGCGATTCGCAAGATTGGGTTTGCTGCAAACTGAATGATGTTTTTGGCCATCAAAAACAATGTGTTCATACACTTCATCTGCCAAAATAAGAATCTCCGTGCCAGTTGTAATTTCCTCCAATTCCAAAAGGTCATTTTCGCTAATTGTGCTGGCTGTGGGGTTATGCGGACTATTAATAATTATCATTTTGGTTTTTGGACCAATAGCTTTACGAGCTGCTTCCCAATTAATAGTATAGCTTGGAAAGTTCAATTCTACATAAACGGGAATGCCTCCATTTAACTCAATATAGGGCGCATAACAATCGTAAGAAGGACTAAATAAAATCACCTCATCGCCAGGGGAAATGCTGGCTGTAATTACAGATGCTATGGCTTGAGTTGCTCCTGCCGTAATGTTCACCTCTAAATCCGTATCATATAAATGACCATGGTCTCGATGGATTTGTTGGGATAAAACCTCTCTTAATTCTCGTACACCAGTATAAGGAGCATATTGATTTTTACCCCATCGCATATTCTTCTCTACCATGTCAATTAGTTTCGGATCAACCTCAAAATCGGGGAAGCCTTGAGAAAGATTTACTGCATTGTATTCATTGGCCAAAGCCGACATTTTAGAGAATATGGTAGCGCCAATATGAGGAAGTTTGCTTTTGAGTTGAGGAATATTTGCCATGGGCAGTAAACTATTTTAGGTTTTGAATTTCCGAAGTTAGAATAAATTGAAGTCCATTTTTACCCAGCCTGAAAATCTAAATGTTCAGAGGAAAATTTTTCTGGCCTAAAAGTTTTAAGAATGAAGGGAAATACCCATTTTAAAATAGCATTGTTGTACTTTTCCCAAAATTATTTTTGTGAATTACCTATCGGTCGAAAACATATCCAAAAGCTACGGTTCGAGAAACCTTTTTTCCAATATTTCCTTTGGAATTTCTGAAGGTCAGAAAGTGGCTTTGGTTGCTAAAAATGGTACTGGAAAAACCTCTATTCTACGTATTTTAAGTGGTGACGAAAAATCGGATACCGGAATTGTAAGTTATCGTAAAGGATTGAAAGTTGGTTATTTAAGTCAAGACCCTCTATTAACCAATGGCCAAAGTATTTTGGATAATGTCCTAACAGCAGAAAACCCAATGACCTTGGCTATTCGCAACTATGAGGAGGCCTTAGAAAATCCAGAAGATAGTAAAGCCTATCAATCGGCCTTCGACCAAATGGACCAACTGCAAGCTTGGGATTATGAGGCGCAGGTGAAGCAAATTTTAGGAAAACTGGGTTTGCAAGAAAACCACGAATTGGTGGATCACCTTTCTGGAGGACAAAAGAAGCGTGTGGCCTTAGCCAAAACCCTAATAGCCAAACCAGAACTCTTAATTTTAGATGAACCAACCAACCACCTCGATATAGAAATGATCGAATGGTTGGAGGAGTATTTAAGTCAGAATTCAATAACCCTATTTATGGTTACTCACGACCGTTATTTTCTGGAAGTGATTTGCAACCATATTTTAGAACTGGAAAATGAAACGCTTTACCAGCACCCGGGAAATTTCTCGGCCTTTTTAGAGCGCAAAGCAGAAAGGGAAGAAATTGAAGGTGTAAATATTGGAAAGGCGAAAAACCTGATGAAAAAAGAACTGGAGTGGATCCGTCGTCAGCCGCAAGGAAGGGGAACCAAATCTAAGGCAAGAGTTAGTGCTTTTCACGAATTAAAAGGAGAGGCTCATAAGGTTGTGGCTAAGGATAAATTGGAAATGGACATCCGGATGACCCGCATGGGAAGTAAAATTCTGGAGATTCATAAATTGAAAAAAAGCTACGGAGACTTTAAAATTATAGAGAATTTCGACTATGTTTTTAAAAGGGGTGAAAGAGTAGGAATTGTAGGAAGTAATGGAGTTGGAAAGTCTACCTTTTTAAAAATGATTACTGGAACAGAAGAAATTGATGGCGGTAAAATTATTACAGGTGAAACGATAAAATTTGGATTCTATACCCAGTCTGGGATGAAGCTAGATGATGAAAAACGAGTTATTGAAGTTGTAAAAGATATTGCAGAATATATCCCGATTGGAAAGAAAGGAAAAAATATTACCGCTTCTCAGATGTTGGATAAATTCCTATTTGAAGGCGACAGACAGTATACTTTTGTTTCAAAACTAAGTGGAGGGGAAAAAAGAAGGTTGTATTTGTTGACCGTTTTTATGGAAAACCCCAATTTTCTAATTCTTGATGAACCAACCAACGATTTGGATATTCTCACCCTCAATGTGTTGGAAGAATTTTTAATGGAATACGGAGGATGTTTGGTGATTGTAACCCACGATCGTTATTTCATGGATAAGCTTACAGATCACCTTTTTGTTTTTGAAGGCGAAGGAAAGATCAAAGATTTTCCTGGGAATTATACCGAGTATAAAATTGATAAGGAGCGGCGTGAAGAATTGGAAAAATCCAGATCTAAAAGTATAGTAAAGCCTGTTCAAACCAAAAAGAAAGAACAAGAAAAGAATAAACTCACTTATGGTGAGAAATTGGAATTTGAAAAGTTGGAGAAGGAAATTGCCGAAATGGAAAGCCGAAAACAAGAGATAACGGGTCTATTTGAAAGCGGAAATTTGCCAGCGGAAGAAGTTTTAAAATTATCCAATGAAATGAATGAATTGACGGATGTACTTGAAGAAAAAGAAATGCGTTGGTTAGAATTAAGTGAATTCGAAAGCTAGCGGTAAATATTTATCTTGCTTTCAGAAACAAGCAAAAAATGAACGAAGTAATTCTCCTCAAAAAAATAGTGCGGAATTTTGCCCTTGGCCCCCAAACGGTTAAAGTTTTAAAGGGTATTGATTTAAGTATTAATCACAATGAATATGTCGCCCTAATGGGACCCTCAGGGAGTGGAAAATCCACCTTGATGAATCTTCTAGGATGCCTTGATACTCCAACATCTGGGGAATATTGGTTGAATGGAAAAGATGTAAGTAGCCTAACGGATAACGACCTAGCAGAAATCCGGAATACGGAGATTGGTTTTGTATTTCAGACCTTTAATTTACTCCCAAGATCTACAGCTTTGGAAAACGTAATGCTGCCCTTGATTTATGCAGGAATGGGTTCTAAAGAAAGAAAAGAAAGGGCCGAAGAAGTGTTAACGCAGGTAGGATTGGACGATAGAATGGATCACCGCCCAAACCAATTATCGGGTGGTCAGCGACAAAGAGTAGCCATTGCAAGAGCTTTAGTGAATAACCCTAGCATTATATTGGCGGATGAGCCAACTGGGAACTTAGATCCAGCGACGTCAAATGCGGTTTTTAAAAGCCTATATGATTTAACGCGCATGGAAGGTGTTGCTGCGCTTGTGGCTACGCATAATATGGAACTTACGAAGTTTATGGATCGCATCTTCACCGTACGTGATGGATTGGTCGTGCCTCTCAAGGTCCCTGCATAAAGCTAGTTTTTATCTCTGGTGACGGCGTAAACCCCTAAGCCTGCAATGATTACAACCAAACCAACAATTGCAGAAATAGGGTTATCCTGAATTACAAAGACAAGTGTGAATCCT
>CAKZNE010000009.1 GCA_937129395.1 uncultured Cryomorphaceae bacterium
AATTTTAGTCAAAACGCTGTCAACACTTTGAACCATATCGTTATCACCATCAACGGGCAACTCCACCACTTCAACATTCTCAATACAAGCCGCAACTCGTCTTGCTTGGTCATTTGTGCCACCATAACAGTTGGGAGGAACGATGATTTTGATAGCTTTTTCTGGATGATTTTCGAGTGCATCATGAATAAGTCCCATCATAATCGCATACTGAATAGATAGCCCGCTAGAACCAACTAACGCTTTTGTATCAGCACCAGTAATTTCGTTAATAGAATCTACAACTGATTTTTTGTTGGTCTCAAGATTACTTTGGCTGTTATCAAAAGAAGCTTCTCCTGTTAGCATCTTCAATGCCGCAAGACCATTGATGGGTGTCATTGCGATAGTTTCTCTTCTTCGGACATGCTGAATGTCTGAAATGTAATTTTGATTACCACTATTGACTAATAAAATACTTCCAAGGTGAGGATGAGCATTGACAAAAAAGTCAATATTGGGTGTCAACGTAAAATTAGAAACTTCCTCTTGTTGTGAAAAGAAAACGGTGCTGCCATCAAATGCGGAAGTCGCTTCCAATTGCTCAATCTGCTTCAATTCAAATTTATAACCATAAATATTTTGAATTACATCAGCATCAAAACAAACAGGTAATTCTCCATCAGGATTTGCGTATTGTCCAAAATCTTTTTTCTCAATAGTAGAAATCAAAGCTTCTTGAATTTTAAATTCTGAATCTGTAGGATCTTCCTTTTGAAGAATTCCATTAGCGGTTGTATAATAGTTGTAGAAAACACCGTCCTTAGGGTAATAAGAACCCACAGTTCCATAGGTCATACGCATGGTACTATTCGCATCTGCAGAATAATTTTTGTCTGCATTCATTTTGCGAACACCATCAGTAAACAAACGGTAAGCAACCTTTAATTTATCTTCATTGGCTTTATTCTTTTTGCCAGTTGCTCTATACATTGAAATAAATTCAGAACCCGCAATTACGGCGTAATCTTTCTTTAGCTTTTTACGATTAGGCTTTTCTAAATATTCCTCAATTCGCTCCATGGAAACAAGAATAGATTTTTCAAAGGTCTTGTCAGCAAATTTGCTAAAATCCCCTTTGAATTTCTTCTCCACCATCCTAAAGAATTCGGGTTGTTGCTCCTTAGCTACATTGTCATAATACAATTGTAAAAGATCTGCAAAACGCTCCTTATCTAATTGAGTATTGTAGTTTTTAAAATGATCCGCGGCATTGGATTTAATGGCTTCTTTAATAGCGTTTAGCCTGGTTTCTGCCTTTTTAGTGATATCCGCCTTTTTAGCATCGTCCTCTTCGGCTTTTAAATCAGCTTCTAATTTGTCTTCAGTAGCGAAATAAGCATTCATTAGTCCACTAAAACGGAAAGCCAAAAGCGTAATATCCGCACCAGTCAAACCAGCTTCAAGAACATAAACGTCACTTTCCACATAGGCATCAGATTCTGCGTAAGACTCTTTGAAAAGATTCAAGGTTTTACCATATTTCTTTTGACGGGAAGCATCTGCATTTACCCATTTTGCAAAATCATTTTCAATGGCCAATTTTTTATCATAAACACCATTATTATTCAATTGCTCGGTTTGGCCGATATAGTATTTCCAATAGTTGGAAACTCTAGATTGCTTGGAAGCGTATTGAATACGAACTTTATCGCTTTCAGACATGTATTTTTTCATGATATCCAATTTGATATCACGGATTTTTACAACCGCAGGATTGTGTTTGTCTACCGCTTGTTTTACACCATAGCTGCTTAAATAGCGATCAGTACTTCCTGGGTATCCAAAAATCATAGTGAAATCACCTTCTTTTACGCCATCCAAAGAGATAGGTAGGTGGTGTTTAGGTTTCATTGGAATGTTATCCTCAGAATACTTTGCAGGTTTTCCGTCAGCATCAGTATATACTCTAAACATGGAGAAATCTCCAGTATGTCTTGGCCACATCCAGTTATCAGTATCCCCACCAAATTTTCCTACAGAACTTGGAGGAGCACCAACTAAACGTACGTCATTATAAGTTTCGTAAACGAACATGTAAAACTCATTACCATGATAAAAGCTTTTTACATTGGCCGTGTATCCCGTTCCGTCAATAGCTTCATCGGATATTTTTTTACCCAATTCGGCAATTTTTGCAGCTCTATCATCTTCAGACAAATCATCTCCTAATTCGGGAAGAATCTTACTGGTAACATCTTCCATTCTGACGAGGAAGCGAACAAAGAGACCTTCGTTTGGCTTTTCTTCCTTATGAGACATTGCCCAAAAACCATCCGTTAAATAATCATTTTCTACTGAAGAATGAGTTTGAATAGCTTCATATCCACAATGGTGGTTGGTAAGAATTAAACCGTCCTTTGAAATAATTTCACCAGTACAAAAACCCCCAAAAGAAACGATTGCATCTTTTAAGCTGGAATTGTTAATGGAATATAATTGCTCAGGAGTAAGTTGTAAACCAAGCTCTTGCATTTCTGCGTAGTTACGGTTTAACAGGAGTGGGAGCCACATTCCTTCATTTGCAAATGTGGGTACAGTTAGGCTTAAAGCCAATACTAAAGAAAAAATCCTCTTCATTTTAGGTGTTTAAATTTCTATTTCGATTATTGGGGATAATCCATTACGACTAATTCCTATTCTACAGATTTGTCTTCCCCTATTGATTTTGTTTCAATAAATGGACTACAATAGTAAGGAATATTGGGAATATTGAATCGATTTAGAGCCTGTCATTCTTTATGAATTCTGGATTTGGGATTCTAGACCAATTCTGCAGCATTATTTTGATTGGTATAACCAATGATTTGCGAGTAATTTAATCCATTTTGAGATTAAGAAATCTTTTTTCAAAAAGGCAATGAACTTAAATTTTTCCTCAGCATATCCTTGGTTCATTGAAATTTACGATTGAGAAATTGAAGGGCCATTAAACAATGGTGGGAAAGTTATTCTAGAATTCCCAATACCAAGTGAAGTTTCAATCAAAATTTGAAAAGCTTTATATTTGCACAAATATATTCAAAAGATTGAAGATGTTTTTTGGAGGTTCAATTTGTTCTGAACGAGAGTGTTTTATTATTAAAACCAAGTCACAACATAAATAAATGACCATGAAGGAAGAATCACAATTAGACCCAAATGAAATTTCAGAAGGGGTTTCTTTAAAACAGTTTGAAACAAAAGCTAAGGAAATACACGATGAAATTTTGAAAAATAAAAATGTAAAGAAAGCTCCTCCCGTGGATAAAATTGAATTAACCACGACCCAAAAAGCCCTATTAAATTGTCAAAGCCCGTTTTAATAATTATAGCTGGATGAAATGGTGCTGGAAAATCTAGCTTTTCAAGCTCAATAGTAAAAGAAGGCCTAGTTCCATTTGATTATGATAAGAAGCTAATTGGCAATTACAAACTGCTTGTAGATAGCGAGTTTAGAGAGGCTATTGCCAAAATATTCGGAAAGAAGATTTCCGAAAATCCACAAACTTGTTTTGGATAATCTATCCTAAAAGAGTCAGAAATGGTGAGCTTGTTCATCCAACAAAACCTTGTTTAGGGGTAAGTTTTTCAAAACCCTTCTAGATCAATAAGCCCTCACATTCTTACCTTCGTAAAAATTTAAAAAGGCTTTGTTTACAACCCTCATCCCACCAGGAGTTGGGAAATTCCCTGTGAAATACCAATCTCCTGTATTGTCTGGACAAGCTTTATGTAAGTCTTCAATTCCTTGATAAATGATTTTCACTTCTGCTTTTACCTCTTTTGGAGTAAGCAATTCTGCAATTTTATCCGAAATCTGTTCTGGACTAAAGGGCTCGTAAATTTCTTTCACAAAATTCTGAACTTCAGCATCTGGAAGGCTTGTTTGAGCTAAACATTTTTGGTAAACCTCCTCAATAATAGCATCCTTTTTATGATCTTTTAAAAGCGCGATGGCAGCTCTAAAAGCAATAAAATCTCCAAGAATGGCCATGTCTATTCCATAACAATCTGGATAACGGATTTGTGGAGCAGAGGAAACCACAATTATTTTTTTTGGATTTAGACGGTCCAGTATTTTTAGGATACTCTGTTTTAGAGTGGTTCCTCTTACAATACTATCGTCGATAACCACGAGATTATCATCTTTATTTACCGTTTTGTAAGTGATGTCGTAAATATGGGAAACCAATTCGTCCCTGCTGCTATCTTGGGTGATAAAGGTTCTCATTTTGGCATCCTTCCAAGCAATTTTTTCTACTCTTGGTCGGATGGAAAGCAGCTCGGTTAATTTTTCTGAATCCAATTCCCCCTCATATTTTAAAAGCTTATCTCTTTTTACATCGTTGAGGTAAGATTCCATTCCTTTTACCATTCCGTAAAATGAAATTTCAGCGGTATTTGGGATAAAGGAGAAAACAGTATGCTTTAAATCTTGATCTACTTCTTTAATAATTGCTGGACAGATTCTTTGTCCTAGACTAATTCTTTCCTTATAAATATCGGCATCATTTCCTCTGGAGAAATAAATTCTCTCAAAAGAACATGCCTTTCTTTCCATTGGCTCGCGGACTTGGAATAAGTTGGTGTCCCCATTTTTCTTCACAATTAAAGCATGGCCAGGAGTCACTTCTTTAATGGATTCCAAAGGAACATTAAATGCAGTTTGTATAACTGGTCTCTCTGAAGCGGCGACTGTTACTTCATCATCTTCATAATAAAAAGCGGGACGAATTCCGGAAGGATCTCTTAAAACAAAAGCATCCCCATGACCAAACAACCCTGCCATAGCATAGCCACCATCCCAATGTTTGGCACTTTTCTTTAGTATTTTTTGGATGTTTATATCCTCAATAATTTTTTCGGTAATATCCTTTTTGGAAAGGCCTTGTTTTTTGTATTTTCGGTAAAGCTTTTCGTTTTGCTCATCAAGGAAATGACCAATTTTTTCTAAGACTGTTACCGTATCTGCTTTTTCTTTTGGGTGCTGACCAATATCAATAAGCTGAGTAAATAAATCATCAACATTGGTAAGGTTAAAGTTTCCTGCTAAAATTAAATTCCGGGTTATCCAGTTATTTTGGCGTAGGAAGGGGTGGCATTGCTCCAATGAGTTTCCTCCGTAGGTACCATATCTAAGATGGCCTAAATACAATTCCCCAACGTAGGGTAAATTTTCTTTAAGCCATTGAGGATTTTTTAGTCTTGAATGTTCTTCTCCAATTCCGTCCGCTACACGAGAATTTATATGCTGAAATAAATCCTGGATGGGGGTTTTGTCATTGGATCGATGTCGGCTGATATACCGGCTACCCGGGTCCATATCGAGTTTAATATTTGCCAATCCAGCGCCGTCTTGTCCACGGTTATGCTGTTTTTCCATCAGAAGGTACATTTTGTTCAAACCGTAAAGGGCAGAACCGTACTTTTCCAGGTAAAAATCGAGAGGTTTCTTTAAACGAACGAGGGCAATTCCGCATTCGTGTTTGATAGCATCACTCATGGACTTTCTTTAGTCTAATATTTATTTGGCAAATCTAGAGCTTTTCTGCAACCTTTTGGTCAACTTCATTGCCTTCATCTATACCAAATCGACTTTTATCAATATTTAACCATTCCAAGGTAGAATTACAGAAAATATCTTCCACTACACTTTGATCCAAATCCATTTCAGTAATGAATTTTCCAATTTCTAAATCTCCTAAAGGGAAAGGGTAATCGGAGCCAAGAGTTACACGTTTTGAACCTTGTAACTTTAGAATATAATCCAGCATCATCGGATCGTGGGTTATGCAGTCCACCCAAAAATCACCTATATAAGTTCTTGGATTAATATTATTGTGGATGGCTACTAAATCTGGACGGCAATTAAAACCGTGCTCTACTCTTCCTATTGTTGGTAAAAAAGAACCACCGGCATGGGAAAAGCAAACCCTTAGTTGAGGGAGTCTTTCCAAAACACCACCAAAAATCATGGAGCAGGCTGCTCTAGAAGTTTCGGCTGGCATGCCTACTAACCAAGGGAGCCAATACTTATTCATTTTGTCCATTCCCATCATATTCCAGGGGTGGACCATTATCGCCATTCCTAAATCTTGTGCTGCTTGAAAAATTGGAAAGAAATCCGGCTCGCTGAGGTTCATGTCATTGATGTTTGAACCAATTTGAACACCCAATAAACCAATTTCTTTGCAACGCTCTAATTCCTTAATCGCTAGTTCCGTATCCTGCATGGGGATGGTTCCCAGACCTAAATAATTCTTAGGGTGTTTTTTGCATAATTCGGCAATGTCGTCATTCAAATATTCCGATAATGCCTTAGCGTCCCTGCCTTTGGCCCAATAGGAAAACATAACTGGTATGGTACAAACCACCTGCACTTGTGTATCAAATTTTTCGTAGTCGTTAATACGGAGTTCTGGATCCCAACAATTGGATTCAATACGACGAAAGAACTTTTCGCCCTGCATCATGTTTGCAGTATTGTCTTGGTTATGAACAAGGTGTATAAAATCTCCATAGCCAAATTTTTCCGCAAAATTGGGAAGTTTTTTGGGTAGGATGTGGGTGTGCATATCGATTTTCAGCATTCCACAAATCTAAAGAATTATAGGAATTTTTCTAGGGCTATGACCTAAGATATTAATCGATGGACTTTTTATACAAGCGAAAAAATAGAAAAGGAAGGAAGCCAAAGGTGAAGATGAAAACGCTTAAGACCAATAAAACATTAGTGCCCATAAGATGCAATTGTTTAAAAATTATGGAAGTGGTGAAAAGTAAACCTGCCGCTAATCCCAAAAAATATTTTGCTTTTTCGCTTAAAAGTTGGTTGGCCTTCAATTTTAATTGGTGGATGGTAAGAAGAGGTAGGAAAACAAAACCTAAACCAAGCGTACCGGTCATTAAAAGGTGGAATCCCGCTGGCCAATGCATAATTTTAAGCAAGAGACCTAGGCTTAAACACATGGAGAAAATAAGGCCAGTAGTGTACAGTAACTTTTTCATAATTAAAATTCTTTTATAGTTTAATAGGTAAACAGTTTCCCTTTGTATTTCATCGATACCATTGGGACTAATATCTTTTTTGGATTGGTTAAAGGCTTCTTCAAAAGAACTTCCTTTAGACATGTAAATTTCTATTGCACAACAAAAATGATCGAGTAAATCATCTTTTAATTCCTTTGATTTTAAGGAGCTTAATGCAATTTCCTTTTCTATTATTTCGATATGATCTTCGCTTATTCTCATGCCAACTTAAAAGTGAAATCTGGAAATAGTAAATCTTTAAGGGTGCGCATAAATTCTTTGAGATTTTCCGATTCTATTTTCTCCTGAGCTATACCAGTTGCTGTAAGGGAATAATATTTTCGAACTCTTTTCCCGATATGCTCCTCCCTAAATTCCAGCCAACCTTCTTTGCTTAGTTTGTGTAAAGCGGGGTAGAGAGAACCATCTTTGAGAAGGATTTTTTGTCCAGACATTTCCTTCACTTTTTGGGCTAACTCATATCCATACATTTCGCCTTTATCTGCCAAAAGCTTTAAAACAATAGCCGTGAGAGTTCCTTTTAATAATTCTTTGTTATGCATAGGACAAATATATATAATAATTCAATACATCATAATTCTATGTATTGTTATCTGAGAATTTTTTCTGGGTTTGTCATTAAAAAAAAACTTAGGTAAAACGAGGGTCGGTATCCATAACCTCGCTGCAGGACTTGCAGGTTCTTAAGTCTAAAGAGGCATAATATTCACGAAAACGAGGAAGGAAATCATTTTCGATATTATTTAGTTTAAAATAGGTTTCATGCAGTTTGGTATTGCAATTATCACAAAACCACATTAAGCCATCCGTATGATCATCTTGACGAACTCTTTCTATAACCAAACCTATGGAGCCAGCACTTCTCATGGGGCTGTGTGGAATATTTGGCGGCAAAAGAAACATGTCGCCTGGTCCTAAATTAATATCCACCGCTTTGCCATCCTCTTGAATTCTAACGGTGATTTCACCTTCCAATTGGTAGAATAACTCTTCCGTATTATTATAGTGATAATCCTTTCTGGCATTTGGTCCACCAACAATCATAACAATATAATCTTCCCCAGCCGGGTACAAATTTTTATTGCCAACGGGTGGTTTTAGTAAATCTCTATTTTCATCTATCCACTTTTGTAAGTTGAAAGGTTTTGCTATGGCCATGGTACGGAAAATTTATAGTGATAGAATTTGGCTAAAGGCTTCAAATAAAACTCTATGAAATCAAAAAATTCTAAAGCCTAAAAGTAAGTATATTTAAACCAAAGACAAGAGCACTAATTTAGAAATAAAGATAAATGGAATACAAGCGATTAGGAAAATCTGGACTAAAAGTAAGCGAGTTAAGTTTTGGCTCTTGGATCACATTTGGCAATCAAATTGAATCGGGGGTTTCATCAGAATTAATGGATATCGCCTATGATAATGGCGTAAATTTTTTCGACAATGCCGAAGTTTATGCTGAAGGTAGGAGCGAAGAAGTGATGGGGAAACTCCTTAAAGAAAAAGGATGGAGAAGGGATTCCTATATTTTGTCCTCCAAAGCATTTTTTGGGATTTGGGGAATGAAAGATTCCAAACCCACCCAACAAGGAAACAATAGAAAGCATTTGGTGGAAGCCTGTAATCAAGCTTTAAAAAGATTGCAAACTGATTATCTGGATTTGTATTATTGCCATCGTCCAGATAAAGAAACCCCTATTGAAGAAACCGTTTGGACCATGCACCAATTAATAATGCAAGGAAAGATCTTGTATTGGGGAACCAGTGAATGGAGCGCTCAAGAAATTATGGAAGCCCACATGTTCGCCAAGCAAAACCACCTAATCGGACCAACAATGGAACAACCTCAATACAATATGCTTTACCGTGATAAGGTGGAGGTGGAATACAGCCAGATGTACAAAACAGTAGGATTGGGAACAACAATTTGGTCGCCCTTGGCAAGTGGATTGCTTACCGGAAAATACAATGATGGCATTCCCGATGATGCCCGATTAAATCGCGATGAACTGAGTTGGCTGAAGGATAAAACCTTGGTGGAAACTAATTTGGGGAAAATCAGAAGACTTGGAAATTTGGCCAATGAAATGAGAATGTCCTTACCGAATTTGGCTTTGTGTTGGTGTATTAAAAACCCAAATGTGAATACTGCGATTTTGGGAGCATCCAAAACTTCTCAATTAATAGAAAACCTTAAATCCAGTGAACTAAAAGAAAGCCTAAACGAGGAGGTGATGCTGAAAATTGAAGAGATATTGGATAATAAGCCTGTGGGGCCTCAATTTTAGAATTCAAAGTTCCTAAGGATTTTTAGTTTCCAAGAGAAAATTCGGCATGTATGAATCCTAGTATCTGGGGTTGAAATTGGAAGTAAAAATTCATCCCTCCGAAAAGCGGAAGGTCTTAGAATTTATTACTTTCATTTTCTCTGGCTTTATCACGAAGTTAGGTGAAAATAAAAATTTTATAAAGCCTTTATTTACAAAGTTTTGAGGGGTTTTTGAAGCGTTTGTTATAGGTGTTAAATGGAAATCGTGCCGTACCCGGTTCCTATTAAACCAGCCAATATTAAATCAAAATAAATTTGATGAAACGAATAATTATTTTTTTGATTAGCCTATCATGCACGAGTTTAAATGCACAGTCATTAACAAGAGATTCAATAACAAAAGAAGTTGTGAATTTTTATTTTTTCCTAAATTCTACATTGCCAGCTGGTTATGATGAGTTTGTGTCGGACGATAATGTAATTGTAGTTTTTATTGAGGATAGTATAGTTGGAGAAAAAAATGGATTCCGATTATTTTCAATTCCCCAATCATTTATTGGAAATTATGAAGAATATTTTTCTTGCGAGAGTTACTGTTTTTCTTGGAAAAATGGTGGTAACCTTCATTTGTTTTTTCAAAGACCCAAAGGTCTGGATTTAATTATTCCCTGTTCTGGGGAAAACCTAGCAGGAACATTAAAAGAATTGCCAAAGTATATATCGAAAGAGGACTCCATTAAGGGAGGCGAAATTTTACAACCTATTTTTGATCCGTTGATTTTAGGTGGATTATTTGAAAAAGATTCTATTTTGGTCTTTCCATCTTTGGAGGGATCTCCATTTTAGAGAAATTTGGGTACTTAGTTTTCTTTTATGTGTGGCTTAGAAGTGCCGTTGATTACCCTGGACAAAAGGACTTTTAGTTGTAATTTATGTTCAGGTTTAGCAGTCAATATTAAGTAAACCACATGATGCAAATCGGGTGGTAGCGGGGACTTGCTGTTGGCAGAAAAAATTCATTCCTCATTTCCTAAAGCAAAAATGATGATATTTAATGTAAGAACTAGAAAAGACATCCCCTATGATAAAAATGATAAACTTCAGATTAGTTTTAATTTTATCAATTCAATTTTTTTGCGCCAAATCTACTTTGGCGCAAAAGGATTTTTTTGGAACGACATCGAATCAATCAAAACTTAAGGCAGAGTCTTTGGTATTGATTGATTCGATGTTAAATGATTACAATAGTGGAGATGGGATTAGCCCAGTGTCCTTTATATTGTGTTGGTGGAGTTATGAAAAGAAAAATAAAATTGGATTAACCACAGCATATATTAAAAGTCCTTATTTTGCACAAACGTTGGGTACAATAATGGATGACACCACAACCTATGTAATAGATAATGAGTTTTATAAATCAAATCAGGTTTTTTATTTAGTCAAGAGGAATAATTTTCAGAAGGAATTGAATTTAAGGCAATATTTGGAATTAAACATGCCCGATTTGTTTGATAGAATATACATAGTTAAGCACAATTACTACCCTACTTATAACCCTTCTTTTTTTGCAAAATATTCTGGTGATGAAAAAATATATAAGTATAAACCCTTTGGTGATTAGAGGCAGTTTAGTGCTTTAATAGTTGAAGGGATTCCTCTGCTGCCGCAAGATCAATGTCATCAAGTTAAGCCTCAATCAAATGCTATCTTTTTAATTTTTTAATTGCTTTAGGTTTATCTTTTAAAGTAATTTCCTAATTT
>CAKZNE010000010.1 GCA_937129395.1 uncultured Cryomorphaceae bacterium
GGCTCTTTCAGTTGTAATACTGTCACCATAAATAGCTCCAATTTTAGGATTTAAAACTTTAAACCCTTGGGCATTTACCGTCCCGCCAAAAATATCCCAAAGCACTTCGATTAGTCCCTTTTCAGGAATGTTATTCCCTTTTTCACCTTCTTGGCCGCATAGGATTTCTACAGGATCCCCGCTATCTGGTCGAATAACAATTTTGCCGTCTCGAGCCAAAATCTCTTCTTTAAGAATTGGCAAATATTCACCAATAACCTTCCATAAATCCCAAGTGTCACTAACAATAGACAAAATCCCTTTGGGGTAAATGCTCATCAATCTTCTAAAAGTTTCAATTTCATTTTGCTTTGTTCCGGCGCACATTACAGAATGTTCGGTGGCATTTACAGATCCAATCACAAAACCTTTAGCATTGTAATAATTTCGCATTCCAGCAATTACGGGTAAGGTATCAGATCCTTTAAAAACTGCGGCATGACCCATTCCAGAGGCCATCGCACTTTCCAGTCCTCCCATTCCTCGCATAGAAAAATCGTGGCCCTGAAATTCAATAAAATCCAAATTCTCCCTATCTGTTTTTAAACACCATTTTTTTAGAATTCTTTTATAGCATAAGGCAATACTTGCAGAGGTCATAGGCTGCCAAAGCATTGTAGATAATAGGGTTTCCAAATAGTTTGTAATCCAATAAAATTCCTTTTTGGTATTTACGATGCTTAACATTGGGACTCTTATCGCCACCTCTACTCCTTCCTCCAAAGATTTTATTTTAATGGGTAAATAACCCAAATCATGCAATGCCTCCAAATGGGAAACATCGTAATCATCACCTAAATAGAGGCTTAATTCATTTTTCACTTCCTTACATACCATTTGTTTATTCTGGGTGAAAAAGTTTTTTTCAAAATAATCATGAATCCATTTCACTACATATTGCTGACCGAAAGACAAAACTTGATCACAGCCAAAAGGAGCATATTTGGAGCTTCTGGGGGTCCAATTGGAATAAACCTCTTCTGTGCCATTAGGATATTGTTGATGATGTCCAGTTTTGTAACCGTCTGTTAATAAAAGAGCGTTCATGATTTATTATTTTGTGTTAGTTTTACGCAAATATATAAGCCAGAGAGATGCGAAACGTTTTTATTTGTGTCTTTTTTACGCAAATTAAGTTAAGTCGTTTATTGTCAGTTAAATAAATTTCATTTTAATGAATCAAAATATAAAAGTTGCTGTAGATGCCATTGTTTTTGGTTATCATAAAACTGAGGGGGTCAGTCTTATTTTGGTAAAAAGGAAGTATTCCCCTTTTAAAGGATCTTGGGCCATACCGGGCGGTTTTGTATTAAATGAGGAGGATTTAGAATCTGCAGTTCGAAGAGAATTAAGGGAAGAAACTGGCGTGGAAATAAATTTCCTTGAACAATTGTACACCTTCGGAAAACCAAATCGTGACCCAAGGGAAAGAGTCCTATCCATTTCCTATTTCGGTTTGGTAAATTCTCAAACTTTCCAAGAATTAAAAGCTGCAACTGACGCTGAACAAGCGCAATGGTTTTCAATTAAAAGCCTACCCCAATTAGCTTTTGATCATCAAGAAATTGTAAATGTGGCAATTACTAGAATTCGGGCGAAAATTAAATATCAACCCATTGGCTTTGAACTTTTAGATCCGAAGTTTTCTTTTTCAGACTTGGAGATCCTCTACTCTACTCTATTGGATCGCAAAATTGATCGTAGGAATTTTAAAAAGAAAATTATGGGATTGGGGTTTTTAGAAGAACTGAACGAAAAGGCACCTTCAAACGGAGCAGGCCGACCAGGAAGTTTGTTTCAATTTAATGTTGATAAATACAGGCGTTATGAAAAAAACGGTTTTCATATTGAAATTTGATTAACTCCAATTCAGTTTTTCAAGGCGAGGACCGATCTCCTACTTAATATTCGGAAGTTAGGTTGGCTGAATCCTTCCTTTACAAATCTATTTCCTTCAAACTATCAATTCTATTTCTTTCCAAGAAGGCATCAATTGTTTCAAAATGTTCAATTACCCTACCCTCTTTAAATTCAAACACTTTCTGTGACAATCCTCTTAAAAAGTCCCTGTCGTGGGAAACCAGAATTAGGGTTCCATCATAGGACATCAGTGCCTCCTTTAATACGTCTTTAGATTTCAGATCGAGGTGATTGGTTGGTTCATCAAGAATTAGAAGGTTTACTGGTTCCAAGAGTAATTTTACCATTGCCAGTCTAGTTTTTTCCCCTCCAGATAAAACGTTTACCTTTTTATCCGAATCCTCACCACCAAACATAAAAGCGCCTAGAATATTCTTTACTTGGGTTCTTACCTCTCCTTCTGCCACTTCATCAATGGTTTGGAATATGGTAAGACTGGGATCCAATAAGGCCGCTTGGTTTTGAGCAAAATAGCCCACTTTTACATTATGTCCTAAACCACAATTTCCCTCAAAATCAATTTCATTAAGAATCGCTTTTATCATTGTTGATTTTCCTTCACCATTTCTCCCCACAAAAGAAACCTTTTCCCCTCTGGATATCGAAAAGCTGGCATTTTTAAAGACTTCTTTCTCTCCATAAGACTTTGAAAGATTGTCTACCGAAACAGGATAATCTCCTGATCTTGGAGAAGGCGGAAACTTTAATTTTAATGCTGAAGTATCAACTTCATCAATTTCAATGATTTCCAATTTCTCGAGCATTTTTTCTCTGGAATTCACTTGGTTGGTTTTGGAATAGGTTCCTTTAAAGCGGTCAATAAAAGTTTGGTTATCGGCGATAAATTTCTGTTGTTCTTGGTAGGCTTTTATTTGATGGGATCTTCGGTCTTCTCTTAATTGTAAATAGTGACTATAGGAAGCCTTATAATCGTAAATTCTTCCCATGGTTACTTCAATGGTTCTATTGGTAATATTGTCGATAAAAGCACGGTCATGGGAAATTACAATTACCGCTTTCGCCTTGTTTACTAAGAAATGTTCTAACCATATAACTGACTCGATATCAATATGGTTAGTAGGCTCGTCTAAAAGTATTAGATCAGGTTTCTGTAAAAGGATTTTGGCTAGCTCTATTCGCATTCTCAATCCTCCGCTAAACTCGGTTGTTTGCTTCGTAAAATCACTTCTTTTAAAACCCAATCCCATTAGGGCTTTTTCTACTTCAGCATCATAATTTACCTCTTCAATGGCGTAGTATTTCTCTCCTAAATCACTTACTTTTTCAATCAAAGACATATAAGAATCCGATTCATAATCGGTCCGGGTTTCCAATTGTTTGTTCAGTTCATCCATTTCGGACTTTAAATTAAAAACCTCTTTAAAAGCTTTTGCTGCTTCTTCAAAAACAGTGCAATCGTCTTCCGTTAGCAAATGCTGTGGCAAATAAGCAATTACCGCTTCTTTGGGGACATTTACCTTACCTCGATTTGCCTTTTGTTCTCCAGCAATAATTTTCATCATGGTAGACTTCCCTGCCCCATTCTTACCCATTAGGGCAATTTTATCTGTTTCATTTACTACAAAAGAAACATCCTTAAAGAGGCTATCTCCATTAAATTCTACGCAAAGACCGTCAACTGAAATCATAATCGATATTTAAGGCCGCGAAAGTATTAAAATGGTGCTTAGAATTGCTTAGTAATTCTATATTTGCTCAATAAATAGTACAGTATGTCCGATCAAATACCTCCTTGCCCAAATTGCAAATCTGCCTACGCTTATCCCATGGATTCTTTATTGGTATGCCCAGAATGTGGGCATGAATGGAATCCAGATGAAGTAGATGAAAATGCTTTGGTGGTAAAAGATGCCAATGGTAATATTTTGGAGGATGGGGATACTGTAATTGTTTTAAAAAACCTACCTGTAAAAGGAGCAAATGGCCCTGTTAAGGCTGGAACTAAGGTGAAGAATATTAAACTTAGAGATAGCGACCATAATATCGATTGTAAAATTGATGGTTTTGGTGCAATGGGTTTGAAATCTGAATTTGTAAAAAAGGGCTAGATTCTTATTTGATAGGTCTTTTTGTTTTTCAGAATTGATAGTTTTAATAAATTCTGTATTTACTTCTCCAAGAGGAAAGCTTCTTCTTGTTTAAATGAAAAATTAGCGTTTTTCTTTTTTTTCTGGATTGCTTTGGTGTCAATCCCTTTGAGTTGGTTTCAACCTCTTAATTTTTACTGATTTTTTTGGCAATTAACGGAGCTATGGGTTTTATTTTTACATTTGTTAACCAAATGGTTAAACCGAATAGTCAAAAATGGCAGAATCCAACAAAGAGAATACTGAAAACAAGATACTTAACGCAGCCAAAGCTATTTTTCAATCCAAAGGAATGGATGGTTCTCGAATGCAAGAAATAGCGGATAAGGCCGGGATTAACAAGGCTTTATTGCATTATTATTACCGAAGCAAACAAGTGCTATTTGAAGCTGTATTTAGCAATGCCTTTTCGTTAATTGCCCCACAACTGAATAAAATTTTGGATAGTGACTTAGATCTCTTTGATAAAATTAGGGGCTTTGCGAAAAACTATATTTCTTTTATTTCTAAACATCCCTATTTACCAAATTTTGTAATTAATGAACTCCACAGAAACCCAGGTTTCATTCTTAAACTTAAAGAAAAAAAGGAATTTCCAAATTTTGAAAAGTTCACAAATCAAATCAATGAATATGTTGAGAAGGGACTAATTCGCCCAATTGCGCCAGAACAATTGTTTTTAAACTTGATTTCATTAAACCTCTTTCCCATTGTAGGCTCTCCCCTTTTTAAGCTCCTGCTAAATTTGGATGACATCACCTATAAAAAGCTCATAGAAGATCGGAAAACGGAGGTTGCGGAGTTTATCATTCATTCCATAAAAATAAAATAAATGAAAAATTTATTGCTTGGTTTATTGGTTATTGCACAGCACCTTGGTTTTGCTCAGGAAGAAATGAGCTTGGACGAATGTTATGTTTTATTGGAAAATAATTATCCACTTGCCAAACAACAAAATCTCCTAAAAGCCCAGAATGAATTGGATTTATATGTTGTTAATACCCAAAGGCTTCCTCAGTTAAATTTGGAAGCTCAGGCCACCTACCAATCCGATGTTGTTTCCATTCCAATCCCTAATACTGGCATCGAAGCCATAAATAATGATCAGTATAAGGCCACATTTACCGTAAACCAATTGATATATGGGGCGGGAATTGTAAAAGCTTCTAGTCAATCGGTTAGGGCCGGATTTAAATCTCAACAAAAACAGTTGGAAGTTAATATCTATCAACTCAAACAGGAAATTAATCAATTGTATTTCTCTATTCTTTTAGTTCAGGAAAAAATTAAATTATTTGAAAGCAAACAAAGAGCCTTGGAAACCAAGTGGGTGGAAGCAAAATCTGCAGTGGAAAATGGTGCTGTAATCCCAGGATCTCAAAAATTAATTGAACTGGAATTGCTGAAATTAAAACAACGACAAATTCAACTAAAGGAAAATAAAAGCAAAGAAACGGCTACTCTTTGCACCCTTCTAGGCATCAAAACCAATAAATATCTAAAGCTCAAAAAACCCATTTTAAGTTCTAGGATAGACTCAACTCTAAGCAGACCCGAACTGGAACTATTCCAACTCAAACAAAATCAAGTTGAATCCACCGAACGATTAATTTCTAAATCTACCAAACCAAAATTAGCAGCTTTTGCTACAGGGGGCTACGGGAATCCAGGGCTTAATTTTTTGGATAATTCCTTTCAACCTTATTACATTCTTGGAGTAAAATTAAAATGGACTGTTTTCGACTGGAATTCCAATAAAAAAACACGAGAATCGCTTTTGATGAAAAAGGAAATCATTGAAAATGAAAAAGAAACTTTTGAATTGCAAACCAGGATTAAATTGGAGGGCCAAATTTCTGAAATTGAAAAATTTACAGCTTTTATACAATCGGATAAGGATATAATTAAATTAAGAGAAGAGCTTGTTAAAACCTATGAGTCTCAATACAAAAATGGCCTTATTACCCTTGGCACTGTACTCGGCGAGCTGACCAATTTATATGAGGATAAAAGCAATTTGAGGACCCACGAAATTGAGCTTTTGTTGTTTCAAGCGAATTATAATATTACCAAAGGATCTTAAGCAGGAAGAAATGAAAAAAAATAAAAATACAATTGCCCTAATCAGTAGTCTTATTCTTTTTAGTATTTCTTGCTCAAGGGATGGAACTAAAGCTGATGGTTACGGAAATTTTGAAGCTACCGAGATAAGTGTGTCAGCAGAAAGTAATGGTAAACTCTTAAACTTTACAATTAAGGAAGGGGAAGTTCTGGAAGCAAATGAGGTGGTGGCTTATATAGACTCCATTCCTCTTTCCCTAAAAAGGGATCAATTGCTTGTAGCCAAGGAAATCCTCTATTCTAAATCGGCAGGGGTTTTATCGCAAATCGATGTTTTAAACGCTAAAATGCAAAATATGGCAATTGCAAAAAGACGAATTGATCGTATACACCAAAGGCCGGTTAAATGATAGTGAGTTCGAAGCGAAAGCAACACCAGGAGATTTGTTGGGAGGTGTGCCATTAGTCGTGCTTATCAATAGTGGCTCAGCTTCTGCTTCTGAAATTGTTGCAGGGGCTTTACAAGATCATAAACCGGCACGCCAAAGCCGCACGAAGTTTGAATGCTTTCAATGTCGATCACGAAAATCTGTCGTGTACCGCGCAGAATGGTGAAGCGCTCACTATATTGCGGCCAGTCAGCGTCCAGGGGCTGAACACTTCTGCCCTTGCCGTATATTCTGAGAATAAGGGGCTTTAGGCTGAAGCTGCAAAACATCAGCGTAATTCGCCCGTTGTCCAGAAGGTGTGCAGCGGTTTCATTGCCGCTGCCTGCCAGATCCAGAAAGGCGATCTGGGTTGCGTCCAAGACAGAAAGGCAATCCAGACCCTTGGGGGAAAGATTTATGCGCCCATCTTGCCC
>CAKZNE010000011.1 GCA_937129395.1 uncultured Cryomorphaceae bacterium
CATGTCAATACTAAATAGCTCTCTCAAACCAGAATTCCAGGGATCAACACCATTCGCTCCGCTTCCAAATATAGTAATACCATAATTATCAGGAAGTCTTTTCTCTTTAGAACACCCGTCACAAATCTCACCTTTGGTGTTTGAATCAGTAATTACCACCTCGTCTAGTTCCGTAGAATTCTCCACTTGTTTCACTTCTTCGTTTGTATGGTAACCATTTCCTTTGATCGTATTCCATGCTTTTTCCCAAAAGCCTCCTTTCTCACCTTCTGGACTCATCCCTGTAGGATCAGTAAAATGAATTGGATTATTCAGTACAAAATTATAAGGCGAATATGGCAAATAATAATGAGCCAATGGATCAACACTCAACCAAACAGAAATCTTAGGATTATAATACCTTGCCCCATAATATCCATTCCCAGTCTCAGGATCGATCTCTTTCCCGTTAAAACGATAAGGACTGTTAAAGTCAGAATTATTTGTCCATTGGTAAAGGTTTTCACCAAAGGGGCTGTAAACAAAGAATTGTTGTAAAGTTCCATCCTCTTGAGTTATCATTTCTACATTACCCAGGTAATTTGGATGATACCAATACCTTAAAATTATTGGTGTTCTGAGTAATTCAGGATCGCTCTCATTCTCCTTTCCATTGAAATTTGCGTTATTGAATTTTGTTACCTCATAATACTCCTCAATATTATTTAAATGTCCCGTATTTGAAAAATCAAAATCTCTACCCTCCTTCAAATCAAACAGCTCCAAATTACGCTCTAAATCCAAAAATACTGGGTTTTCCCCCATTTGATTTGTTTCTAATTCTGTCTTACTATTGGATGCAGAATTTTCTTCTCCTCCCTCATCTTCTGATTCTGACTCTTGTTCAGAATTTGAATCGTAAAACACATTTACTTCTGTTGCAATTCGTTGTCCTCCCATAAAATAATGTTTACTAACATCATCACCATTTAGATAGGGTGTGGTAACATAATAAGGGTTCACATAAACCGTATATGGATCAAGAACCCCTGTATTGGTCTGCCCCTGACCATCTACAGCTGTTCCCGAGGTGGTATAAGTTGATTTCATTATTCTTTCTCCATTGTGATCATAAATATAATGATGATAACCGTTGGAATTTTCAACTGCAACTAACAATTGTTCCTCATTCCATAAAAATTCCTCTGTTGATCCGATTTGCTCAATACTCCCAGCATCATTATAGGAATATGAAGATGTAGTTAAGCCATTTTCTAAAATGCTGGTAATTTTATGATCATTTGTATTGTAGCTATAATTCAAAATATAATCTGGCGGAACATCCCAAGTACCACCCGTTGTAATCTGATCCTTAGATAAAATTCCTCCGGCCTTGTCATAGGTCATGGTCAAAGCATAGCTTGCATCGGCAACATTCCCTGTCGTATTAATTAGCCTATTAAATTCATCATATTCGTAGGAGTAATCATAATCCACTAATCCTGAAATATTAGTGTTTGCATTCGAAAATTCCATTCCATTTATCCTACCTCCCTCATCAAAGGTGAATTCCTTTTCATAGGCAAGCGAAATAGGAGATGCGCTTGTTTCAAATATATACTGATCAATTTCGCTATTATTTCTTGTTAAACCGTCGTAGGTGAAATCGGTTGTTGTCCCATTACCGTATTCCAAAAATACAATATTCGAAAAGCCATCATACAACAGGTTCTCCAGTTGAGTCCAATTCGAATTTCCATTTGTGCTTGAAATTTCAATAAGATCACCAATATCATTATAGTCATAATTCACAATTTCGCCATCCGGATATGTCATTTCTAAAATCCTGCCCCAGCTATCATATTCAAATTCTGTTGTATAATTTTTATAAACTGAAAATCCTGGAACATAAATACTTTTATTTTCATAAACCCTATTGCCTAATTCATCGTACTTATAGGTTTCTGTTTTAAAATTATTTCCTTGACTTATGGAGGTAACTCTCCCTTTACCATTATTCAAGGAGCCCCCTCCGTAATTATAGGTAATATCATATAAATCATCGGATTCCGGCATTGTTTTACCTACCAAACGGTTGTAATTATATGAATAATCAATTGTAAAAGTATTACTCCCATCATCCGGAATTGTTTTACTAATTAAATTACCAGCCAAATCGTAACTAAAACTACTTTCTCCACGATCTGCGTGAACTTCCTCAGTGGTTCGTCCAAAATTATCGTATTCATAAGTTGTAACAATATTTCTTGGGTCCGTAACATTTATCAATTGACCCAAAACATCATATACAAATTTGGTTTGATGGGTTATAGACCCACCGTCAACTTTGGTCTGAGACTCTGTAGTTAAACCTCTCGAATCTGTGAAAGTTAACTGCGCTGAATTTTTTGTACCAATGGACCAAGTGGCTTTTGTTTTAGCCATTGGTTCACCACCTACATTTCCAAAACTATACGTATAAAAAGTATTATGAACGTCATAGGAACCACCATTATCCAAACCTACTTTTACGTCCGATTTAGTGACACGACCTAAAATATCATGATCTGCGGTTACCATTGTAGGATGAGATTCTATGGATAACACCTTGATATCTCCCATTGAAATATCTTCCAAATAACTGTTATTCTGTTTCCAAGCCTTTCCCCATTGATCCATTTCGGAATAACCGGAAATTTGCCTAGTCCTAATATTACTAAAGTTTGTTCCATTTCGGACAGAAGCATCTTTTTTCACTTGAATAACCCGGCCGACACCATCCATAAAAGTTGCTGTTTGGAAGGGATCAGTAATACTTAATTTGCTTTCCAAAACTGATTCGGCAATTTGGGTATTGCATTGATCATAGGGCGTCAAATTTACATTAGTAGATTTAAGTTCCTCAAAATTGTGATTTGTAATGGCAACTGGGATGTTGGATATCATATCCGAAGAGGTAGAGTCCTCACCTAATGGAAAATATTCAAAGCTAATGGTTGGCGCTCCAACTCCTGTTTTATACAATTGTCTTGGAGCCCAAATTCCTATGGCACGATGAAATTCATCATAAAGATATCTCATCGCGTGACCATTAGGATCTACGGTTTTAATAAGATTACCAGATGCTATATCATATACATTACAACTAGTTTCAGAGTAGGACACATTATTAATTTGAGTAACGAATTGGTGCACATCCGTATCATAGGTAAAATTCACCAAAACACGTTGAGGGCTTGGGTTATCGTTTTCTGGACCCTCTACGCTTGTAGGGTTTCCATAGATATCATATCCAATATCCGTGACTGCCTTTTGTGTTCCTAAGTAATTGGCCATTTCACTTGGAGCCCTTTCTCCAGCTTCTAAACTTTCCACCTCGCTATGTCTTCTCAAATTAGCAGGTGCTATTAAATTTTCATAAATCTTGTGAATTTTTAATAGCCCTGTTTGGTCATTCGCATTAATTGGAAGGTGGTACTCCATCGTAGCTATAATTTTATCAACATAATAGTCTGTAAATTGAATTTCCTTTATCTCAACCAATTCACTTTTCAATAGTTTATGTTCGGAAGTGACTAAAATATTGTCTCCAAATAACAAAGGAAATTCTAAGCAGCTGTTTGGCTCAGTTGGAACGTAAACTGTATCATTACTATAGGTACCATCAATGGTGCATGGCAATATATAAACCTCAAAATTGACGTCGCTTAGGATCCCACTTTTTTCTGAAGGAAGTGGTGATCTTTCAGTTTCGATAATATAATCATAATAATTCCTTGTGTAACTTTCTATTACCACCTCATTTGAGGACCTCCCTATCATTTTACCTTCATTTTCGTATTGAATAACATTCCAAAGATCATCGTAGAATATGTTAAATTTTTGAGCCATGTATTTATCTCTATGGATGTTATCATCCAAAACCCCAGGAAAAGTTGCGGAAAAGGTATTTACAACTGCTGGAAAAACAGATTGCGTTTCCTCAATATTGTCCCAGTCTACAGTTCTTTCAGAAGAAGATTCTGGGTATACCTCATTAAAGGAAGAATTATTTTCATCAATGCAAATATTTCTGAATTCGTATTCATTCTGATTTATGGAAACAGGGTAAATTTCCAATTCCAGATTTTCATTTTCATTTTCAACATAATTGTTAAAGAAAACATAACTGTTTCTTAAAAGCCCATTTAAATATTCGAATCTCTTTCGGTAATTAAATTCGTTTTTAATGGGTCTAAAAAATTCTTGAACCTTTGTAATATAACTTTTTGCAATCGCAGATTCAAAAGTAGTTGGGCTCGAACTACTGGCGTTACTATTTGAAGTAGGGCGGTTTTTTGCTTCAATTAATGAAAAGCCCAAAAACTCTCTTTCCCTTCTACTTTTTATACCCCCATCATATTTAAAATAGGTGATCATTTCATCAACACCATCAAGGTCTATTTCTGGTGCGTCGGTTTTAATATCATATCCGTCTTCTACCACTAATTCACTCATTACCCATTTACTATTGGGCATATCCCATAAGATTTCATCCCCCTCATTCAAATGGGTCTTTACCTCAATAGGGAAATAGCCATTTTTATTTCCTACGCGTTCGTATTTTATAGAGAAACTTCCTTTAAGAGGATTAGTTACCTTTTTCAACAAATTATGCTCTTTTAATTGAGCATAGCTTACGGACAGTTTACCCAGATCCGCCTCCATTACATAGTCGGCAACTCCATCGCCATTCATGTCCATAAGTCTAGAGTTAACAGCGTTAAGGGCGGTATTAACAGCCGCACTCGCAGAAAGGCTCATTTTCGATTCCACGGCTAGAATGGTACCTATTGGAAAAGAATAAGTGTAACCAAAATTTAATGCAAATCCGTTGCTATTGGTATTATTTAAGCCCTTATCCCAATCAATAGAAGATGCTGCTTGCATAAATTTCTTCCATTTAGTACCGCAATTAATATAAAGAGTGGGCTCTCCTCCATCCATAATTATAGCATCGACTAAACCATCTCCATTAACGTCTTGAAAATTTCGAACATCATTGGAGAAAACCGAATTTACCGTTAGTCCGAGTTTAAAACTTCCACCCATTTTTGTTTTAGGTTTATAAGAGTTCGCCAATTTTCCCAAACCTAATCCCAAAGTGGCATTAAAGGTCTGAGACATGGGCATTTCGGCACCATTTAAAATTGGGAGTACTAAGGTTTCAAATCCTGACCCGTTTCCTAAACCTACATCAAAGGGATAGGGATCATCATTGTCTATCCTATGAACATGATCCGGTAACCCGTCACCATTTAGGTCTAAACTCTGAATCAGATGACGAGTTTGTCCAAAAGATCCACTTACATTTGGCTTAAAGGAGTATCTGCTATCATCATTGGCAAAATTATGAGCATACATAGCGGATACACTCCAATTTAAACTTTTGGAAATAGGATCATTTGACAGAGGGCTAGAAGATTGGGGCTTGTGACCTCCCGTGGGATTTGTAAAATTTGCCTTTACAGTTCCATCATAGTCAGTTATCCTATCAGGATAACCATCACCATTGTAATCCTTGAAATCAGTATTTGATTTTGAGTAAAAATATGTTTCACTTCCAGGCGCATGTGAAACCCCTGCTTGATTACCACCACCGTTCCAAGATCCTGTCCAAGAATAACCAAAAGTATTTGTTTTACTCCACTGAACTACAGCACTGGCATTATATATACTTGAACTTGGAGCAGAATTTAATCCCTCTATAATTTCTTCAGTTTCTCCAATTTTACCGGGGGAG
>CAKZNE010000012.1 GCA_937129395.1 uncultured Cryomorphaceae bacterium
AAAATTAATTGTTCAGAGTAAAAAAAATTATTCGTGATTTTTAATAAATACGGGCCTGGGTCAAGATGATCCAGATTTAAAAAAAAGGATTCTCCTGGCTTATTATATTCCCCTAACTTCTTTCCATAAAAGTCATATATGACAATCACAACAGGCCCTTCATTTCCAGGTATTTCAAAATTCAAAATATTAGTAACTGGGTTTGGATAAACCAGTAGTTCGGGAAGATCATATTTGACTACCCCAATATTATCCGAACAATTAATATTTGGCAGAGAATTTTTTAAAGGTTCATATAAAACTCCTTCACTAGTGTCTCGAAAGCAAACTAATTTGGATAAAACCTCCCAGCCAAGAAGAGTTAATACAGGCCTTGTTAGTATCCATTGACTTCCAATGCCTTCTATCCATCGATCGTGCTTTAAAGCTGGAATACCAATGGAATAAACATCTAAATAGTTTCTCCATGTTCCGTCGATCAACACTTTGCCCGTATCTATCACTTTCCAATAAATTGGATTCTGCAATCCGATTCCATCAACTTCCATAGAGTCTCCTATTCCCATAGAAAAGTTGTAAATCAAATAATTAGTATCCGAGAGGCAACAAGCTGCTCCATTTAAAAATCGTAAAAAAATTTTTCGTTGAAGAGTATCTTCTAAAATTGCTAAATTTCCATGTAGGGCATTAAAACCGCTGCCTTTGATAAATTTATAAACCAATCCATCTATCAAGGTATCTTGTTGATAAGTAAGTTGATCCAAAGTAAAATACACCTTCGGACCATCGTGATATTCCATCTGATTCTTCCAAACCCCACCCAATGTTGGGAATTTATGATATTGGGCTTGAAGGCTAAAGGAAAATTGAAGGGCAAAAACTAAAAAAAATCCAGAACGAAAAAAATTAGGGGAATAAGTCATATTAACAAAGTGTTTTTCAAATTTTAGTAAATCACAACAAGCTTCATTGGGAACATATCGTTCTTTAGCTCGATAAACCCATTTTTATCACCATTAGGGCTTCTTACCTTTAAAGCAACAAAGTGTTTAACATCTGGTAAAAAATCAAATTTGTATTTTTTATATGAACCACTGGGATTAACTATATTTTGGAAGTAAAAACCCAAACTATCCTTTCCATTTCTCCAATCAATAATTTGATTAAAATTGTCGCCACACTTTATATTAACTAAGGGAGAAAGATAAAGAGCATGTTCAGCCTTATTAAGGGATTCCACAAAAACATGATGATACAAACCCATATTATCACTGGTTAGAACTTTTGTTATCCTAAAGTCGACAATACTATCCTTATTCAAATCGATTTCATGGTCTCGACTCAAATTATCAATACTTGGAAGGATTGTATCTATTGAAGCGATATTAAAATCATCAAAACAAAAAGAAAAGTTGTTGTTTACGCCAGTGGTTAAATTTACATCCACCGGTTTTTTTTCACAGGACAAGAAAAGTATTAAAACCAAAAATAAATTTCTGATTAATTTAATGAGCATTAGTTTTGAGTTATTGTTCATGTTTCAAATTATTCAATGTTCTAAAGTAGAATTTATTTGGTCAGGTTTTAGCTAACTCTTTTTGAAAGGTTCTCCTATTTTCTTGAAACTTATCAAACTCCTTAAACATTGCTCCTTGTTAAAACGAATTCACATTTTCCTAATCTTCTATTCCAGAATAATATTTCCTGCTTTATTTCTGGCTTGTCTGCCCTTTTTTTTCCATTATTTAATAATGGGTCAGCCTTACTTTAAACTATTCGGGATTTGCTATATGCTAGCCTCCGTTCTAGTTCAATTTGCCAATTACGAGTTTCAATTGAGTAAATATTATTTCTACTATAATCTCGGTTGGAGTAGAGGATTGCTTTGGGTTTTTAATGTTTTGCTTAGTGTGGTAATTGGACTAATATTTTTCTTTTTAGGATGGAATTAAGCATTGATAGCGTACAGAAATATTTTGGGCGGAAATTGCTTTTAAGTGATATTTATCTCAATTGTAAAAAGGGGGAAATCTTAGGGATTTACGGTAGAAACGGTTCTAGGAAAAGTACCTTGTTTAAAATTATCGCTGGAATTGAAAAGGCGGATAACAAATTTGTAAAAATTGGTGACAAGGTCCTTAAATCAAACCTCGACTCAATAAGGAGAATTAATTTTCTAGCCCAATCCACTTTTCTGCCAAGGCATTTAAAAGTAAAAAGCATCCTTCAATTATTTGGTTCTGCTGTTGATTTGGACGATCCATTAATTTCAGAATTACTGAATTTTAAAGTTTCACATTTATCTTCTGGACAACGAAGAATTGTGGAACTGTATTCTATTCTTTATTCTCAATGCGATTTTGTTTTATTGGATGAGCCGTTTTCTGGACTGTCTCCTCTTATGGTGGAGGAATTTAAAAATCGGATTAAGGAAGAAAGCAAAAACAAGGGAATCCTAATCACAGATCACAACTATTTAGAAGTTTATGAAATTTCAGATCGGCACTTTATTTTGAACAATGGCCAGCTACGGGAATTTGAAAACTTAGAAGAAATACAAAATGGGATCTACATTTAATGTTTACCTTCACCTTAGTCAAATTATAGGCTGCCAAATCTTTTGATTTTTTATAATTTATGGAAAAGAACTTTTTTCAAGCCACTAGTCTCATTAGCTATGCACCCGATGTTCATGAAAGGAAAGATGTGGCTAGTTTGGAGGAAATTGACTTTGATGGCGATGATAAAATCAAATGGCTAAATACCTATGGACTAGGATTTCAAAAGGAGTTTAAAAAAGTTATTCAAGAAAATAAGTTGGATGATTTTTTAATTAAACTACTTTCTGAACTAGATCATCCCAATAAGGTTATTGAATTGGAAAATGTGCTTTTTGTAGCCATTCGTGTTTTAAAAACAGAAAAGCCTGAAATTGATTCTGAGCAAATGCTTTTTATAGTTTCTGAACAATTTGTTTGGAGCGTACAAGGGAAACCTGGAGATTATTTTACTTGGATTAGAGAGAGGTTGGAACTCAATAAAGGGATAGTGCGAAAGAAAAAAGCAGATTATCTTTTATTCCTTATCCTAGAATCTATAATGGATAATTACCAGGAAGCTTATCAGAAATTTGCAGAATTTAATGATGAAAGTTTTGATCCCGTAAACGTAAAACCAACCCCAGAATTTACTGCTTTAGTTGAAGCCCGTAAAAGAGAATTGTTCAGTTTTAAAAAAGCAGCTTTTAGTTTAAGAGATACGGTTGTGAAATTGGATAAAGTGGAAATGGATGGTTTTGAAACCAAATATTTCAGTGAATTAAAAGAGCAAGCCAATAATCTACTTACCGATATTGATTTTGAACTTCAAGAATTGGAAAGTAATCTCAATCTTATTTTTAGTATTCAGGGACACCGACTTAATGAGGTGATGAAAATTCTTACCATCTTCTCCGTGGTATTTATTCCCCTTACTTTTTTGGCTGGCATTTATGGGATGAACTTTAAAAACATGCCAGAACTCGAAACTCAAAATGGCTATTTCGTGCTTCTTGGGGTAATGGCTTTAATCACCATTATTAGCATTTGGATTGTATCGCGAAAAAAATGGTTTTAAATTATTTTTTATTGGTTTAAGCCTTTCCAAATTATGGTAAACGTTTAAGAGGAATATTCATAGTTTAGCACTATGAAATTTACCTGTATCACACTTTTTTTGGCTTTCTCTTGTATTTGTTTTGGCCAAAGACATGAGTTTAGCCTTGTAAGCTATAATAGTCTACGTTATAGCCCCACCAATATCGATGATCGTCACCCTCAATTGCGATTGGTGCACGGAGATTTGCAAGCTGATATTTTAGCGGTTCAGGAATTGTCTGGACAAGCAGCTGCTCAAATGTATTTGGATAGTGTTTTAAATTTCGATAGCATCACCTATTCCGTGGCTAATTTTACGGATGGCAATGATTTAGACTGTGCTTTATTTTATAAAACGGCTAAATTCAGTTTTATTAAATCCAGTACCTATCCTACAACCTTAAGAGATATCTATCAATTCGAATTATGGCCCCTTGGCTCTCCAGATACCCTTCATGTTTTTTCTGTGCACTTAAAAGCAAGTACTGGTTCCACCAACCAACAAAGAAGAAAAGATGAAGTGGATGTAATGAGGCAGGTTACGGATCAATTTCCGGCAAACATGCATTTTTTGGTTTGTGGAGATTTTAATATTTATTCGGCCAACGAGCCTGCTTACAACAGACTCTTAGAAGACACTCCAGGAAATGATGGGCATTTTGTAGATCAAATTTCTATTGCTGGCACTTGGAATAGAGCTAGTTATGCCATGTATCATACTCAGTCTCCTAGAAGCAATGCTTTTAATGGTGGTGCCTCAGGAGGGATGGATGATCGTTTTGATATGATTTTAATGTCCGAAAGTTTGGATGATACTGTAGGGCTTCATTATGTTTCTAATTCGATGTATCCTTATGGAAATGATGGGCTTCATTATGATATGTCTATAAACGATCTTCCGCTTAATACCGCTGTTGGTCAAGTTTTAGCTGATGCTCTTTATTTTGTTTCGGATCATATTCCTGTAGTTGCGCATTTTGCCTATTCTATTCCCCATGTTTCTGGTGTTTCCTTGGATGAAAATAAAAGGGTAGATTTTGGGATTTCCCTTCGTCCTTCGGGAGTTTGGATTGATAATCCTGAAAATAGAAATTTGGAATACGTAGTTTATTCTATGGATGGTAAAAAGCTTTCTTATGGTAAAAATACCTCCTCAATAAATTTGAATATGTCTGCTGGTTCCATCTATCTTATTTCTTTAAAGGAAGTTGGAACTGATCGGTTTATAAACAAATTATTGAGTTTTTAATCAACGCCTTCTGTTGGCCAATAAAGGTGGCGGTCCTCCGGTAAACGGGTTTCCTCTACCAATAGATCGGGCACTCATACCGGAAGCGCGCATAATGGAACGGTCTCCATAGGAATTCCGGATTTTATCCATCGCCTGATAAAGGTTTACCAACTCTTCCGTGTCTTCCAATAAATTAATTTGATAGCCACCGGTTACAAGTTTACTAAAGCGCACACCTACCAATCGTACCAATACCCTTCTGTCGTAAATCTTTTTAAAAAGTTCGTGTACAATATGAATCAAGGTATGGTCTGCGGAAGAATAGGCGATGTTCATTTGTTTTTCATGGGTTTGAAAATCAGAATAGCGGACACGTACCGAAACACAAGCGGTTACTTTATTTCCCCTCCTCAGCTGAAAAGCTAAATTTTCCGTCATTGCCGTTAATATGCCTTTTAATTTCGCCACATCTATAGTGTCTTTATCAAAGGTTCTTTCTGTAGAAATACTTTTTCTTTCTTGAAATTGGATTACAGGACTATTGTCTATTCCCTGTGCTTTATTCCATAATGTTCTGCCGGGTTTTCCAAATACTCTTTCCAATAAATCCACATGCATTTCCTGTAGAGTAAGGATTCTTTTTACCCCCAAATCCAATAAGCTTTTATGAGTAGCTTCTCCTACCATGGGCATTTTTCGCACGGAAAGAGGAGCCATAAAAATTTTCTCTTCCCCAAATTCTATTTTCATCTGGTTATTGGGCTTGGCCTCTCCTGTAGCAATTTTACTTACGGTTTTACTGGAGGATAATCCAAAGGAAATAGGCAATCCCGTTTCCTTAGTAATCTTTTTTCGCAGTTCGCCAGAGAGTTGGTAGGTGCCAAAAAATTTCTCCATTCCGGTGAGGTCGGCATAAAACTCATCTATGGAAGTACGCTCAAAAACCGGCACTTCCTCAGCAATAATCCCCGCAATCTGGTCCGAAAATTTACCGTAAGTCCCGGAGTTTCCTTTTACAATAATGGCTTCCGGACAAAGCTGTTTGGCAAGGCGCATGGGCATGCCGGAGTGAATTCCAAAACGTCTGCTTTCATAAGAGCAGGAAGCAACAACTCCGCGATCGCTGGTTCCGCCTATTAATACGGGTTTGTTGTTTAGTCGATTGTCGAGCAACCTTTCTACAGAAACGAAAAAGGTGTCCAAATCAAAGTGTACAATATTTCTGGCTTTAGGAATTAGCAAGGCCTCTAGCTTTTTTGCGTTTTATAAAATCTGCTCTGCTGCTTCCTTTGGTTTTTATTTCCGTTGGAGCACTCGATAATTGTTTGTGGGCACTTTCAGCATATCTAGGATCTGGGATTATGGCTAGCCTTTCCGCATCGCTAACTTCAATGCTATAATGTTCAAATTCTTCTTTTACAATTCCGGTAACCTTATAAATTCCTCTTCCTTTTAAAAAGTGATTGTTTTTATAATTGGGAAAATGAACGGTATCGAGGTATTCCCCAGTTTTATCGATCAATGTTCCAAATTGCATTCTTTTAGCCTTGCTGGTAATTGTGGATTTTGTGTGAACCAAATAACCTACAACAGTCACTTTTTTCTCCAAAAAGTTGGGAAGCTGATCGGAGGTGATGTGGGTGGGTAATTCCTGTTCTACTAATTCAAAAGGATTGCAAAGGGGGAAGCCCAAAAGCTCGTATTCATGAAAAGCATCTTCGTGTTTTTCAATATTTAAACTGGGTAGTTTGTAATTTTTTGGAGGCTCTGTAAAAAGAGAAGATTGTGGGCTGCTTTTTTTCTGGTGACCTAAAATAAAATAGGCTCGCCATAAAAGTTCTTTTTTTCCCTTTCGGGTGAATTTTAAGGCTCCTGCTTTAATTAGAAGTATAGACTGTTCCAAAGAAATGGCAACTCTTTCTGTGAGCTCATCAAAAGATTGGAAATGTCCGTTTTCTGCTCTTTCCAGTATGAGGTTAATGATGAGTTTAGATTCCAAACCATTGATCATTCCCAGACCTAGAAATATGGTTTTGTCTTTTAGATAAGCTTTGCCCATGCTTTCATTTACACAGGGAGATTTTACAATAGCACCATGCATTCTGGCTTCGTGGAGATAATGCTCTCTGGAGTAAAAACCACCGCCATTATTTACAGTGGCCACCATATATTCTATAGGGAAGTAGGCTTTTAAATATAAACTTTGATAGCTTTCTACAGCATAAGAGGCAGAGTGACCTTTGGCAAAAGCATAACCGGCAAAACTTTCCGTTTGGCGCCATATTTCTGCAGTTACTTCTTCTTCATAACCTTTGTTTTTGCAATTGCTAAAAAACTTGTCTTTCGCTTTCTGAAATTCTTCTCTGCTTCTGTATTTTCCAGACATTCCTCTTCGTAAAACATCGGCTTCCCCTAAATCCAAACCTGCAAAATAATGGGCTACTTTAATCACATCTTCTTGATATACCATTACCCCATAAGTTTCGGGCATAATTTCCATCATAACAGGGTGGGCATCTTTTCGTTTTTCTGGATTTCTATAGCGTTCTACATAGGTTCGCATCATCCCAGATTTTGCTACTCCTGGTCGAATTACAGAACTGGCAGCTACGAGGCCTAAATAATTATCCACCCTCATCTTTTTCATTAGCATACGCATGGCGGGAGATTCTACATAAAAACAACCTATAGCCCTAGCGGTACGTAGTAAATTATTTACATCTGGGTTGGATTTTATATTGTGAAAATCATGAATATCGATATCTGCTTTTTCAGGTTGGTTGTAACGGATTATTTCCAGGGTGTCTTTAATTTTCCCCAAACCTCTTTGCGATAAAATATCAAACTTATATAGGCCAACATCCTCCGCAATTACCATATCAAATTGGGTAGTAGGAAAGCCTTTTGGAGGCATGTGTGTACTACAGAAATAATGAATGGGTCTGTCGGCAATAAGTATTCCTCCAGCATGGATGCTCAAATGGTTTGGAAAACCTTGAATTCGTTGGCTATACCTTAGCACAAGCTGATTCATTTGATCTAAAGATGGATAATGAAAAGAACGGCTTGCCAGCAGATCGATATTGTCTTTTGGGAGCCCAAATACTTTTCCAATTTCACGAATTGCCGCCTTAAATTTAAAGGTAACGTATGTTCCTAATAAGGATACATGAGGAAAACTATTGAAAATATAATGGGTGATATCGTCTCGGTCTGTCCAGCTAAAATCAATATCAAAATCGGGTGGGTTTTGACGGTAGAGGTTAATGAAGCGTTCAAAATAGAGATCCAGATCAATGGGGTCTACATCCGTAATTCGCATGAGGTAGGCTATAATGCTATTTGCTCCAGATCCTCTACCGATATAATAATAGCCTTTGCTTCTGGCGTATTTTAAAATGTCCCAATTAATTAAAAAATAAGAGACAAAGTTTTTCTCTTTTATAATTTCCAATTCCTTTTTCATCCGAGCAAAAACAGCCTCCCCAGCTTTTGGGTATCTATAGCTGAGGTTTTCGCTACAGATTTTTTTCATCAGTTTAAAATCCTCTTCCTTACTAGCGGTATAGCAGCTTTGATTGTGGTTTTGTGCCACATCATTAAAACTAAAATGAAGGGAACATTTGGAAAGTAAGGCTTCCGTATTTTCTAAAATATATGGGTGGGCGGCATAGAGATTTTTCAATTTATCCTGATCCAAAAAAAGATCTTCCTCCCTGCCTTGATCCTTTATTTCTAAGGTGGATAACAAAAGGTTTTTATCAATAGCCCTAAGCAAACGGTGGGTGTTGAAATCGGTTTTATTTCTGAAACTAGCGCTTTGTAAGCAAAGAAGTTTAGGTTTGGGAATAGAGCTTTTACTTAATTCCAAACGGATTAATTCCTTGGGCTTAATTCCGATATACTCGTTTTTTTTTAGCTGTAGATTTTTAGGGTAGCTTGAAAAAGGATAAACCACAAAAACATTTTCAAAACAAGGGGCAATCCGTTCAAAATCCTTTTTGGCGTGTAAATGTTCGGAAAGATGATCGTTGAGCTCCTGGAAACCTTCGTTGTTTTTAGCAATGCCAATATAGAGCTGCTCATTGCTATTTCTAAAGTCGATACCAACAATAGGTTTGATCTTTTTGAGCTGTGCCATTCGGGTAAAATCCAAACAAGCAGAAGTATTGTTGATGTCGGTTAAAAGGCAGTAATCAAAATTAAAATCCAAGAAAATATCAATAAGCTCTTCAGGGGAAAGTATCCCATAGCGGAGGCTATAATATGAATGAGCATTACTGTACATAAACTAAAAAATAAATTGATTTTGAAATCCAAATCCTTTCTTAAAACAGGAGGCTAATTTAAATAGAATTCCTAAATAATTAGAATTTAATTTATAAACAAAAAGTGCAGTTTGTTGGTTTGTAGTGTTTTAGAATATAATATTTTTTCTATTCCCCTGACTTAGAATAGTTCAGAAATAAATAGGAAAACCGTTTTGAGGGTAGGCTTAAAGGAAGGGCTTGATCTTGTTTAGGATGTGATCTACCGCGCCAGATTTGGATTTTACAAATTGATAAGCAGCATCAGAAGCATTTTTTAGTTGCTCCGGATTTTCTAAAAGAGCGGAAAGGATTTCATTAAAAGTCTCCTGATTTTCCACTTCAAAGCCTGCCCCCAATTTTTTCATTTCGGAAGGTTCTATAAAACTTTGATGTTTTGGTCCGAACAACACAGGCAAACCATAAACTGAAGCTTCGATGGTGCTGTGTAATCCTTTGCCAAAACCACCGCCAATGAAAGCAATATCTGCAAAGCGATAAATGCGAGAAAGCAAGCCGATATTATCGATGACTAAAATTTGAGAATCCCTCGTGCTGTTTTCGCTGTATAGGCTCAGTTCAAAATCGGAGTAGAGTTCTTGGATTTGGGAAATATGGCTTTCTGAAATGTCATGAGGTGCCAAAATAACTTTTAGAGATGGATGCTCAGAAAGATATTTTTTAATCATGGTTTCTTCAATTGGCCAACTGCTCCCAGCAATTAAAACTGGCTTTTTAGCGGTAAAGTTTTCCAAAATACCATCCGAAAATTCCAGTTCCCTGAGTTTTAAAACTCTGTCAATTCTAGTTTCCCCACAAATACTAGCCTTTTCCAAACCATTTTTTTGCAGCAATTGCAAAGAGCTTTCATTTTGAACCATAATATGATTCACCTTTTGAAGGACGGGAAGGAAAAAGCTGCGATAGGGTTTTTTAAAATAAAACTGCCCTTCCCTAAATAAAGCAGAAGTAAGGAAAAATGGAATTTCTTTTTTGGAAAGCCTTTTAAAATAATGAACCCAAATTTCATATTTAATAAAAATGGCCAGTTTTGGATTTACAAGCTCAATAAAATCCTTGGCATTAGAAGGGGAATCAATAGGCAAGTAACAGCAAAAATCAACCGCAGGGTGACCTTTAAAATTTTCAAATCCACTAGGTGAAAAAAAGCTGAGTAAGATTTTCGATTGAGGATCAACTTCTTTGAGTTTTTCAATAATAGCCAATCCTTGTTCGGCTTCACCTAAGGAAGCAGCATGAAACCAAATAATATTTTCCTGATCGCCAATAAGGAGACCAAGCTCCTTCCTCCAATTTTTCCGGCCTTCCACCCATTTTTTAGCCTTGGCATTAAATGGAGAAACTATCCTTATAATAAGGGAATAGAAATAAAGAGAAAGGCTGTAGAAAAAATTCATCCTTTAATCGAAGAAAAATTCTTCACTTGGCTTTTGGTAGATTGGTAAATACCAGTTTAATCGAATGCCGTAAAGTAAGTCAAGATGTTGATCCGTGTCGCTTAAACCCGTATCGTAGTTAAACTCCCTATAATTATAAGAAAAGGCTTGTAGCAGTTCAAAAGAGACTTTAAAATTTATTCTTCTTCGAGAAGATAAATACATATAGCCAATGGATTGTTTTAATAAAAAACCACCGCTATAGCGATCATATCCTTTTCCATATTCATCCAAAACTTGAGGAGAATCATTGCCTTTATTATCAAAAAATATCCAGTGATTAATAAATCCCGCTCCAACAGAAATGCTAGGTCCAGAATTAGGGTTTACGCCCAATCCATTAAAAACCTTTTCCGTTTCTCCCAAAAAATAAAAGCCTCTTTGCAATAAGCTCAGCTGAGAATAATTACCAGTTTGATTTAAAATATTGTTATTATCGGTGATCACACCCTTTAAGATTTCCTCAGAATTTTGAACGGAATTTCCAAACATGAAATGCCCATTAAAATTAAAGATCCAATTCTGGTTTGTTTTAAACCCAAGTCCCAGGCCGGCAGTATAATTAGTCCCAAACCTATCCGTGAAATCTCCACCGGGAAATTGAATGGATAAACTAGGGCTAATCAACCAAGCTTGTTCGGGGCTTTTTTCCTCTTGAGAAAACCCAGATAAGGTAAGAATTGAAAAAAAGAAGCCGAATATTTTTGATTTTGATAAAGATTTAATCATAATGCGAATTTAATAGATCATTATTTAATATGCCTAAGTTATATTTGCCTTAATCTAAATAAGTCTGAATGAAAAAATTGCAAATGGTTGATTTGGTAGCGCAATACCAAAAATTACAACCAGAAATTGATAAGGCAGTTATTGACGTTATTCGTTCTACAGCCTTTATCAATGGCCCTGAAGTAAAATCCTTTCAAGCCGAACTTGAAAACTATCTAAATGTAAAACATGTAATTCCCTGTGCAAATGGTACGGATGCTCTTCAAGTAGCCATGATGGCCTTGGATTTA
>CAKZNE010000013.1 GCA_937129395.1 uncultured Cryomorphaceae bacterium
ATTTAAAGGGTCTTCTGCAAAAAAGCGACCTATGCGCGTATCTTGCATTCTGTATTTATAATTAACATAGGCCCCTTTTTGTCCATTCATCTCATCATCTTTCTCCTGTCCCTGGAACCCGTACCTGTACTCTTCACTAGCGTATTCTCGTCCCTGCATCACCATCCCAAATGGATAATAATCATTAGCATTTCTCACATCAGCTGCATAATATTCCCAGTCTTGATAAGTTCCCCCAAGAGACATTCCTATTTTACGATCCGATACCGTAGCCAATACATTTCCTAAATGATCGGTTAATTCATAACTCTTATATCCTAGCTCTCGCTCGCTATAATGAGCATCACTTATGGTTGATAAACTGGCGATGTTTAATACCGTTGAAGCACTTAACACTGCTGTATTGGTAGAGGTATTTAAACCAAAACTACCATTGCTATTAATTGTAATGGATGTTGCATTGGTATTGCTCACCGTGGCTACTCCTCCTTTGGGTAAGTTATAGAGATCTCCATTTTGGCTTAGGTTACCACTTAGAACCGTAAAACCTGAACCTGCTATTAAAGCTATATCATCGCCCAAGGCTGTTAAGGTATAAATAGTCATTGTAGTATTGTTAAGGGTAAGTCCTCCACCTGAAGGTTGGATTATAAAACTGCCATCTCCTAAACTATGATTGTTGGTAGCTGTAGTAACTAATCCAAAACCACTAGTTGTTGCTATCCCTGCAAAATTCCTTTCTTCTCCCACATCTCCTGGTGAACCGCTAATTGGTCTAGAAATACCCAGCCTACTGCTTCCATAAATGGATCTTTCTTTTACTTTTTCCTTAACCTTATAAGTATTATCCCCTCCTGAGATCACTTCAAAAGTTTCTTCATAAGCAGCCATCACATTACCCGAAGCATCTCGTACATAATTGGTAATAATCCACTGATTGGCATTGGAAGGGTTTCCTGAAGTTCGGGGTTTGCGGATTTTAGCGATTCTATTACCCGTTGGACCGTAGATAAATTCCAAATCGTCCTTGTTACTGCCTGAGGTGCGAGTAATCTTATCGACCTTACCTGATACATTCCACTCAATACTGGCTATCTCCTCGGTCTTATCCTCCATTAAATTACCGATATTATCATATTGGTAATTATCGCTTATCTGGGCTGCTCCTGGAGTATAACTAATACCAGCATTATTATCAAAATCATTGCTGTAATTTCCATTGTTTACCCCATCAGCTACTCCTCGTAATCGATTGTTTAGCAGTTCTCCATTGCCATCTACCCCGTAAGAATAACTCATATTGTCCATAGACATCGCCGTTTGTACCCCATCGGTATAGCCATTTCGGGTTAAACTCAATATATTTCCATTGGCATCATAGCTATAGGTACTTTCATAATCCAAATCAAAACCTTCGCCTTGCCCTATCCCATTATTGGTTTTATAATTATCTACTCCTCCTGTTGCACTTTGCATGGTTTTCATGCTTCGAATACGGTTTAACTGATCATACTCAAAAGCTTTCAGCATCACATTCATACTCTGCCCTACAGCTGTGGTAGGTAAAGCATAAGTTAAATGCCCAATATTACCATTATACAGAAAATGTTTTGCTGCACCACTTGTGATGGATGGATCCATATCACTGGAGCTTAAACTCATAATATGATTGGAACTTAAGGCGGTATAATCTCCTTCACTTAAACCATCATGTTGGTAATATCCTAGACTATAACCATAAGCATCTCGAGCATTAAAACGATTTGTATTATTCGCATCTGCTACATAGCCGTCCTTGCCTGGATCCAAATCATCCCTTCCACTTGTGGCGTTTACAGATTTAAGCCAACCTTGAAGGGTATAGGAATAATCCTGAGCCTGAACAATATCTTGCCCTATTTCAGTCCTGGCCAATGGACCATGTAAATGGTAATAATAGTGCGCCTGCTTTTCCCATAAATAAGAGTCTTTACTGGTTTCTACCTCTATAATGCGGTTATCTCCATCATAGGAATAACGATGGTTAAACTCATCAAAAAAGCCTTGCTGATAGTTCACCTCATTCACATTTCCACTCAGTAAATCATAGTCATAAGCCATCTGCTTAACAACTGTTCCAGTCCTGGCCAACACATTTCTTTCTTGGACCAACTCCTTAACATTACCATGGATATCATAGCTGTAATGAGAAGCTGCTGTAATATCACTGCTTAAAGGCATACCTGCTGTTCCTTTATTCCCTTTGGCATAGGTGGCACTAGCCACCCTGTTTCTAACATTATCTTGCTGGCCCGTTTTAAAATAACCTGCAGGAAGAGTGTATAAAGATTCATTATAGAAAGTTCTGTTCACATCCCAAGCCGTAGTGCTGGGATAAGACATATCCCCAAGACTGGCGGTAAGACCTGCTCCTTCTAAAACCGTATTGCTTTCTCCAACTTCAATTATTCGCCCTAGTGCGTCGTATTTAGTATAGCTGAAATCATCATCTGCATATTGCTGCGCGTTTTGTGAATAACGCAACTGTCCAACACTATTGTAAAAGAAATCACTTTTTCCACCATCTGGAGTTTCTTGTTCTCTTACTTGCCCCAAAGAATTGTATTTGTATTTGCTCTCCAAACGATGAGCAGGATAATGTCCTTGTACAAAACTTCCATCCACATTAAAGGAAGTAGAACCCAAAATATCAACCCCTTCTGGTGGTACCGTTTGAACTAAACTACCGGCCATATCATAATAATACAAGGTATAGTGATACTCCTTTAAGGAATAAGCAGCTGTAAACATTTCATCTTGCTCACTTCCTAAACATTGAGCATAGTAATTTAAAAGGATTTGATTCCGAATATCTTCTCTAATTCCCAAATATTCTTGCTCCGCATTATGGGTCGCCTCCAATCGTAAAAATTCCAAACAATCTTCCTTCAACTCCGCCGTGTTTAATATCGGGCTTTGGGGTATTAAACTCCCATCTATAGAACCAACACAAGGTATTGTATCCACTGTAACAAAACCTACTATAGAAGGATAACAGTTTCCTGAACCAAAGCCTGGTGTAACATTGGAACTGATGTAGTATAAATAAGCTGTAGTGCTTCCACCTCCACTTAAGCTACAAACAAAACTTATTTCTGTATACGTATAGGGATTACCTGTAGGTGGATTACTAGGTGCGGTAATGCTAGGACTTGGATTATGAGCTAAGGAAGAAATAGAAGTAATCGTATTCATATTTATTGCTACACCCGATGGATCAAACAAATAAACTGCACAATGCTCTCCATCAAAACCAAAATAATTACCACTGTTAGGTCCATCCAATTGAGTGATCCCTAAACCCGATAGAACCCCTCGGTGACTATTGTCAAACAAAGAATCTATTTGAACTGTAATATTGCTTTGTCCACTGCTGGTTGGGAATACATGATTTTGGAGGGTATAATAAAAGGCTTGACTAAAATCAGAAGGTCTGCTGATATATTGATTAGGATTAACACAGGGATCATAAGGATCTGTTACAACTAAAGTTGTTTCATTAAGATTGGTAATACCAATATTGGAAAAAGCAGAAATTAAATCCGAGCTATTATTACCTCCATAAAAGTTATCGGTGATTAAGCCAAAAGGATTCGTTTGGCTACAACCATCTGGATTATTCAAACAAAAATCTAGTAATGCTGCTTCTGCTGCAGCATATTTTACAGGATCAGACATAATCAAAGGATATAAATCTTCCAATTGCAACATCCAACTTATCACATTCATCTCACATAATTCGTCACAGCCCCCTTCCAAAAAGTCATTCGCCAAAATACTTAGAGAGTTTTGAACCGATGGGTCACTAATATCCTCTGGAGCACTAAATATAGCCTGATCATCCCCATAGTAACCACATGGTGTTTCCGACTTTATTTGCTCTATTAAATCTTGCTTTATACTCCCATAAATACTAACAAATGCCAAGTATTTATTCCGATCAGTAAATGGGGCTGACCCAGAATAGATAGCACTGGTAGATGTATTTGCAAAAGAATGTAGATCGGTACTTCCTTGATATCCCGTTAACTGACTTGACATGATCAAACTGTAACTCGTACCCGATGAATACGAAGTGCCAAATAAAGTCATCGTGGAAGGAAGTGTTAAGTCCATAAAAGGATCTTTATTCGGGCTGGTTTCGGGCCGGGTATAACCTGCTGCATGCCCATCTGTCCAGTTTTGCTCTAAAATCATTGATATATCATAGTCCTTGGATGATTGTAGTTCTACACAACTTTCATAATGACAGTATTCTCTATGGCTTTCTATCGCAACGGTAGACCAGCTATCATTCCATAGTAAAGGATCATAAACTTGAGCCTGGGTAGCGACAGTAATACCATCGGCTAATAAAAAATCTCCAGCCGTAATTTGTCCATCCATCGAAAGCCAAAAACTGGATTTTGAACCATTGCTGCCATTATCACTCTCAAACATCCAACCACCAGGGCTAACATCTCCTTCCATTACAGCGCGTAAGGCCTCACACTCTTTGCTTTCTCCATTAGCGTTAATGGCAAATAAATTAGAATTAACCAAACTTAAACACCAAGTATCCTTGCATTGTTCAACAGCAGCATCTATTAAAGCATCATCAACACCTACAACCCAGCTAGGGTTTGCCTCTAAAACCCTTGTTAAACAATGGTCTGCACAGGTATAATCACAATCGCTCTCTACAATATTAGCAAGATGTGTATCAATAAGGCCTTGTAGGCTAATTCCCAAATCACCTAATGCCTCATCTACCTCCGAATCAATATCTGCTTCATCCACTATAACCCTCAGGGTTTTTGAAACAATATATTCTCCAACCTTTGAAAAAGTAGCCAAAAATTGTTCTTTCGCAAAACTATAGGTTCCTGCCGCTGTGCAAGTGGCGCCTTCTGAGGTATAGGTTTTATTAATCTTATTGGTAATACCTGCTGTTGGTAAAACACTCGTAAGACTAATCTCCGTTCCATCAGGATCGGTGATACTTATCTCCAATTCATATTTACAATCCAAACATAAGCTTGTACTGCTTGATCCATTGCTAGGATCAATAATGGTTTGCACAAAAAAGGCTCCATCCAACTGGTAATTAAAAGTATAACTCGTAGGAGCTTGGTTTAGAATTTTATGGGTAGCCACTATTTCGCCATTGGCAAGATCCGCCACATTATTATCCACCATACTAACCGTAATATCTTGCTGGCCAGGAGAAATGGAAATTAAATTATCCGGAGCATCTCCAACCAAAGCTGTGGCGATAGTCCGTCCTTGTTGATCGAAATAAGAAACAGAACCCTGCCCATTTGGATCCAAACTCAAAGTCTTTTTATAATGACTCGCCACTCCTACATTCTCACCAAACAAACGGTGTAATTCCGTAGAAGTAGGGGTACCATAATACATCTTAGACTCATGCCCAGAACCCAACTTATGACTCGGACCTACTCCTGAAGAAGCTCTTACTCTTCCGGTATTGTCATTCACAAAAAGTGTTTGAACATAGGAATATCCGCCCGATCGAGGTAGGGTAGAACGAAAAGCATCATCCACCAAAGTATTGCTGGTAGAATAATATTGTGCCGCTCCTGAAAGGGAAGAAAGGGCCTCCGGATTAGCTTTATCAAAATGCTCCTTTTCAAAAGATGAATTATCCAAAGCCTTATTAAAGTTTTCTTTATAACGAAGATCAAAACCAGAAACTGGTGCTGGTAAAATACTAACTGCTGCCCTTCCCTCATGATCGTATTTTGTCTCAGCGATCATCGTAACATCTTCCGAATTTATATTCGTTAAAATTTGTCGCTGACGCAAACTGCCATCATAATAGGAAAGAAGCCTTTTGTTCTTGCCCTCTTCCGCATAAGTAACTTGATATTGCCAGATGTGATCGGGTTCAAAACCCTGTGTAATTTCATGACGAGTAACCCCGCCTCCCAAACTACCATAACCCCAACTACCTGTTTTTACATGGCTATAATCACCATTTACATTTCGAACAAAACGACCCACTGGACGAGCTCTAAAATAAACCATACCCTCAGGGTAGATAAGGGGTAAAAACAAAGAAAGATCAGATGTTCGTACTCTTGTTCCCTCCTTATAGGAAAAGGCAGCATCCGAGGATCCGTTTTTTATTAAATCATAATCTTCATCCTCCTTGTCGATATAAACCCATTCAATATCATACTGCTTAGCCTCCGCTTGTGCTGGCCAGCTGATAATTTCTGTATTCGGATCATAATCAATATAGGAAATCAGACTCGGGCTTAAATAACTATAATACTCATAAGACAAGCAAAATTCCAAGTCAATATCTTCTGGGATAAAGCCACTCGTCTTTACAGAACTACCATTCAAGGCTGTATAAGAACTACCGCCATCCGTGCTGTACCGAGCATTTAAAGAAACAACCTCCATCATTATAGTGCTTCCTGAAATATTTTCAAATAGCGCTTGTGACAAATAAACATACTCTCCATCCGCGCCAAACTGAATACGTAATTCTTGAATATTAAAAATAGAAGGATCACTTTGAGAATAAACCTTCACAACAACCTTATAATCCCAAATCGTTCCTCCTTCGAGATCCGTTTGATCATTACGACTATAATTTAACAAAACCCTCGCACTGGTGATAACAATTTCATCTGGACTACTAGGCTCTATACTACTCTGCTTAATTATGGTTCCAAAATCAATGGATGATTTACCTAAAACACTACAGTTATCATCCCTTATATCCACAATCTCTGCTAAAAATTCTGAACCCGAATAAACCTCAAAACCATCCAAAAACAAAATCTCTTCACCTGCACGCATAATGGAGTTCCCATAAATATCAAAGGTCTGGCCCGAAGGGTTTTGTCCCGGAACGGTAAGCTTATCAATTAAATGATAATCTTGAGTGGTGCCCGTAAGTATAGTGTTGTTCTGGATAAAGGGAGGATAGGTCTGCTGACCAATCAAACTAATACCCGAAAATATAATTATTAATAATAAAAAAAACTTGTTAAATCCAATGAAAAACCTCACAAATAACAGAAAAGAAAGGCCTAAATATTGTCGTAAATCCATAGTAGTAGTATTTCTAAATACACTAGCAGCTCAGAGTTTTCAACAAGCGAATAAAATCCGCATGAGCTTCACTAATTATTAGTATTAATCTTAATTCAAGGTTATCTCATAATCTTTATAAGGATCCTTCATGCGATACTCTCCTTTTTCCTTATAAGCATAACGATCTAGGCTAAATTCCTTTTTATTAAAAATCACATCCGTTTTATAGTTAAGTTTTAAAACGGACCTATTGAATCCTGCACCATCAAAATTGTAATGACTCACAATTTTCACCAGAAAACCATCCTTAAAAAATAGGTTCATACTTTTAAAAGCGCCTTTTGTGGGTTCAATCTTATAATAGGGTTCGTCGCCTTTGATATAGGAGTATTTTACAAATCCACTATCAATTTGTTCTTTTAAGGCTTTGAACTGGTCATTACTATTTAACAAATCGAAATCGCTATCTCTTTCACTCATCATAATAGACTTGAAAGGATGGTTTAAAGTCAGTACCATTTTTTCTGAATACACTATTTCATTTGGGCCAAATTCCAAGAAATAGTTTTTTTTGAATTTATCAATCTTCACCTTCTGTTCAGATTCTAAATTCCCGTTGTTGAATAATTGAAAACTTCCGGCAATTGAATAGGCTTCCAAATCTGTAATTTGATCGTAGAATTCTTTATAGTCTTTTACCAAATCTTGCGAGTATCCATTTAGAAAACCGAACAAAAGGAGGCTTAAAATCAAGACTTTTTTTATACTAAACATAGACTTCATTATTTATAGGACCTCGACTCATTAATTGTAAAAACACCCCTTTCAGTTTCTTTTTTTGTAAGGAATAAATTTCCTTCTTCATCATAAAAATAAAGGCTCGCATAATTGTTTTCATCCAGCGTTGCAACAAGGCGGTAATTAGCAGGATCGAATACATAGGCTTTGAAGTTGGACTCCTTGGGAATAACCCGTATGTCATCCACAATAAGCGTTTGTTCGACACCTCCTATTTCACCAGGGAAAATTTGCAATGCCAGTTTTCCCACATTGGTTCCCTGAACTATCATACTGCCTTCAATCTTTTGCCAACCCTCTATTATGGGTCCAGATGGCTCCAAAAGAAATGTAGCGTAGCCCAAGGGGTTCGAATAGCTTGCGTCATAGGAGTTCAATTTTACTCCTCTCGTGCCAGCGTCCACTGATTTTTTATAATCAAAGGTTTCTTCGCCCGGAGCTTTGACCCACATACTTATCCAATATTCTACGCCATCCGCTCTAGGTGTAACATCAAGCTTAAAGGATAAATCAGTATCTACTTCAACCGCATTTTTTCCGGTATGGGAAGTACTAGTGGTAAGTGTTAAAGGATTATCATATAAATCTTCCAAGACTTTATCTTCATTTTCTAAACTTTGAAAGAAAACCTCCTTTTGTTGAGCATTTGCAGCTTCCCACTCCATGAGCATTCCCTTATAACCATACTCCGCAGAATTAAAGGTTCCAATGGCATTTTTATCTTCAACGCCATGTCCATATCTATCATATTTAGTTACCGTTTGCACTCTTTGCCAATAGGGATCTTGAGTTGCATCATAGCTAGTTTCATGTAAATACCTTAAATAGGCTCGATGAGGGTTCTCTAATGATTGGTAAAATCCACTATTGTCCAAAGCCAAATTAGAGGATCTGTTTGCCATATAGGCATATACATCTTTTACCCTTAAAACTCCTAACTCACCGGTTATGTACGGATTTGGGGAAATGGGAGCGCCGCCATCTTCAGTCCATTTGGCCCTAAGTTCTTTAGAACTGATGGATAAAACATCATCCACATAATGCGTGGGCTTTACTGAAGCATCCAACATGGTTACATCCTCAAAATTTAAAGAACCAAAACTAGGATCCGTGGTAGTAACTAATTCCTCAGAACTCACGTTCAATACATTTCTATATCCCGATCTAGAAATGAAAAAATCAAAATCACTTTGTAAATCTACTGCCAAAATGGGTTGGCTGCAATACAATACCTCAGCAAAACGTGTCCCAGATTGATTAATATGGGTGTCGGAAACCGGTACCAAAGTGAGTTTATATTTCCTATCCTCGTTTTTCAGAATAAATTCCGTTCCATAGGGCAGGTCCTGCATAAAAGACGTGAAACTAAAGGAGTATAAATCGGCAAGGTGGTTATCTACCCAATCAAAATAATAATCATTCCCCAAATCCGCCTTTTGGAAATTTGATAATGTGACTATTCCCTTAATTCCATAGTCTGAATAGGCTGGTAATTGAACTTGTTGCTCAGCCACAGTAATATCATTAACATCAAAATTTGGGGTAGTACCAGTAATATTTGGGCTAAAAATACTCCTATTCGCAGCGTGGTTTGAAAAATAGTTAGAAGCCGAATAAACAGGTTGGTTATAATTATTAAGGGTTTCTTTTAATACAGGTGCTCCGGTTAGGTGGTGTAAAAATAAATTTTTGGTTTTTGTTGTTGAAAGTCCATCTGTGACTATCATTTCATCCAAAATCCCAGATCGATGTATAATTCGGTTGGTTGTTGTGGTTTTTAGGTCAGACGAGTTATAAGTAACCGAAGGCCATGGTAATAGTAGGGCTAATAGTGGGTATAATTCAAGGTTAAAATCCAAACCAACTGTAAGTGAGTAATTTTTGCTCCTATTATTATCCATGAAAATTTCATGATGTGCACCAATTTCTTCAATAAAGGAGTCCTCAGCCGGAGCATTAATAGTTGATTCTACCCCACTAATTAATTTGTGAACAGTTTCTCCCTGATATGTAGTCAACTCACTTTTATAATGGTATTCACTACTGCTAACGGGACTTGATATTACTTTTCCATTTTCAATGGCGAAAAAAGATACTTTCTTTTGTTTTCCATGCATATCATTTACCTCGATTGCATAACCTTGAGATGCTGTGAATTTATTATCTGTATAACTTCCAATAAAAGGAACGGGCATAAAAAAGCTATGCTTTACCTTATTAATGGTCGTTTCTGAAGTCATTGTTGGAAAATCTCTTGAAGTATAGTATTCATGCTCTGCTTGTCCAGTAACACCAGCATCAGGGTCAAAACCATCCTGGCCTGATAGCACCGCTTCTGTAGCTAAAGATCTCACCATTACTTTAGAATAGCCAACACTTGCAGATGGAAAATAAGATTCATTTATTGGTAAGGAAGTGAAAAGGTGATTATCAGACTTCCATTTTACATCGTCCGTATACATTTTTGCAGATTTCAGGGCGTTTTCTTCGCCACCATTCATGGGCTCGTAAGAGGCCACACCTGAACTAATAATTTTGCCATCTTCTACTTTAGTATAGTCGAATACCTGACCATATTTAGAAACATGATCATTTACTACAAAGTTATCAGAAAGTTCAATTTTTTTCACACGAACACCACCTCCATATTTTTTACCATCTGGGCTGCATAGTTTGATCACTGAGCGGCTTACATCAATTTGTTTTCCAAAATCTTTTTTATGGCAGTAATCTAGATATCCTAAAAACATCTTTTCTATTTGTGGTATAAAGTTTATAAGGCTTTTGACTTTTAAGGCTTTTTCAAATTTTCCACTTCCAGGGGTTTCTTCCAAATTTCCAGCATTGGTCAAAAGTTCTGGATGATCGGATCTAATTTTTTGCCAAGCCAATGCTGCAAAAGGATGATAGTATTTATCCGCAGATGATTTTTTCTTGTCTTGATAGGAATCGACTACAACATAACCTTGGGTATAACATTCTTCTGTAATACCATTCCCACTAATATCTATCATTTTCTTGGAAGCCTCATCTGAGTTAATTCCATGACTAGCGAGTTTAACATATCCAGAAACGTAGTCCCAAACATTGGGAATAAGCTCAGTATAGTTTTTAAAATACAGAAACAAATCATTGCCCCCATAGGCGTTTTTCCTTTCCAAACCCTTCAAATAAGTTTGATAAACCTCCTGGGCAGCAAGAGATTCACCGTTAGATACAGGAATAGGATTCTCTAATTTAAAATATACCTTTGCTTTTTCAGCATCATATTCCGCGTTTCCATCATAGGTGTTGTTTCCTGCAATTTCTAAATGATCAATAAAAAACATTTGCGCTGCCTTGCGGTGTTGTACATAGGCATAATCATCCGATTCGTAATCAATTTCAATTTCACCTCCAGTTGGAGTTTCAATTTTAATTAAATGCCATGATTGGGCATTTAAGTCCTTCTGATCTTGATATGTGTTTTTATTAGAATAGGACTGATTTTGAAAATGATCAAACTGACGAACATAGGGAAAGTCTTTATTTAGACATTGATTTGATTCATTCGTGTAATTTCCCCATCTGTCATAATTATATTGTGAATATGAAGGGTTAGCAGCCCCAGATGCGTAGGTGAAGGTATAGGGGTTTAAAGCACCTCTTTTATTTTTTTGATAGCTGAATTCAACGCTCTTTAAGGTTAATTTTCCGCTTGTAGAGTTAGGTAAACCTCCGCTCAGACTATTATCGTAACCAAATTCAATTGTTTGTAAAGGGATTGAATTATTGAAATTGCTTGTTGCTTTCTCATATTCAGACCTAGTATACAGTCTAATTTGGTGCAATTTTTTTAGAGCCTGGCTTCCTTGGTCAGTTCCTTGAGCCAATTCTCCTGCGGCTCCTAGTCCATCCACTCGAAAATCATCGCCAGGAGTTCCTTCATCTTCTAAGTCAAAAATAGCAACATGGCTATTTGTTTCTGCCTTGGCTATATACCAAATTTCTTTTTCACCATAGGTGTAACTTCCTTTGTTATCGCTGTATTTACTCTTTGCTCCCATACTAAAATGAGCATCGGTATAGGGAGATCTCCATTTGAAATTATCATGTGCTTTTACATATGAAAATTTCACCCAATATCCATAATCCGCCTCATCTGGACCATTACCATTTACATCAACATAATCTGCACCTAAAATAGAGGTTAGTAAATAAGAATGTGCATAGGCTGGAGTTTCTGTTCTTTGAAGAAATTCATCCGTTCCCGACCCTTTGTAATCTACCTCATTCCCATTAATACTAAAAGGGGTGGTGGGTTCACAAGATTGGCTACTATTTTCAACCGAAAAGGAAGCGGAAACTTCAAGTTTGTTCATGGCTGGAATCCCATAAACATAACGGCTTCCATTTTCTTGCAATACAGTCATGCCGGCAAAATGATGATCTTTATAATTGTTTGTTCGATCCAAATCAACTAACGAGCTTGAATTAGGTAAGTAATCTGCAGCAGGATTGTTATAATATTTAATATCATATTCTCCAAGGATTTCTCCATTGGTATTGTTTTGGTCCACTAGCCATTCATTGGTTATATGTTGTATAACCTTGGAACGAGCCTTACTCCCAAAATCTTTAGTTCCTATTGCCCCTCCTGATGCTATTAAATGGTCATTTTCATCTTCAAATTGACCATCAGGTATTCCAGCTCCAAATTTTAGGACATCAATTGATCTAGTCAATTTAGCCTTCATTGCCTTGCTGTCATTACCTAGGGAAATATGCTTATTATAAGTCGGTTCGCCATAAACTTTAAAATATGCTGGCTCATATCTTAAATTTTCTTCATCAGAATATTCGTAAGTATCATGTAGGACATTGTCTTCTGCCCATTCCCCACTCTCAGATTTTCCATGAGTATAAGTCAGATCCAAACCGGTATGAAGCCCACCCATATCCAAACCAATAGAACCCCCGTTCGTAATTGATTTTGCGTAGGGATCATGCACGGTACCAATATCATTTCTCCATGCCCTAAACATTCCACCAACACCCTGACCTGAAATATTATAAAAATCTGCCGTCATAATTGGAATGGGTAAATTGGGTACAGTTGGAGAAATTAAACCTTCATTTTCCCTATTAAAATCCATTACCGAATACTTATCTCTTTCATTATTTTCCAAATGGAAGTACCCAAAAGCAGCATTGGTATATTCATTTCTTCTAAGCTTTTGTTCAGTATAAAAGCCTCCAATACTAGCACTACTAAATACACCTACTCCGGCTCCATATTTAAAACTTACACTCAGCGGAATGGTACTATACTCCAAATTTACCTTTGGTGAATAGGTGCTCATAGGTGAATTTAGAATTGGCAACTGCCCTGTTCTAGAACTACCTCTATGCACAGAACCTGTTTTTTTTCTAACCCTATCCTTAGATTTATGAGGAAAAGAAAAGCCCAAATTTGCACCTGATTCAGAATTATAGGCAAGGGTCATTGATTTTTGTTGAGCGTGCAGTGAAACACTACCTCCGACTCCTTTCTGGGAATCAATATTTACCCCAACAGCAGGGCCAATATTAACATCTTCACCCGGTGAAACCGCGGCACTTGCACCAAAACCCATTCCCCTGTAATTATTCCAATACATATTCAGCCCTAGGTTTAAGCCCATGTCACCACCAAATATTTCAAGGTTAGCACCCGCATTAATACCAACAGTATGACTAGGTTTAATATCCTGCTTTACCTTAACTAGGTCTCCTTTAAATTCATCTGGCAAGCCTCTTTTAGATCGATTGATAGCTCCAGGATTAATATTCCAACCCAGTCCAACCCAGCTTGCCTCTTGGTCCATTCCAACACCTGAATGATATGAAAGGTTAAAAGGGTAGCCACCATCTGGACCAGGTAATTCAAACAAAGGAAGGTTATAGGTGAAATCCCCTGAAAAAAGATCTACCATTTGGGTTGTTCCAGCAGGTTCAAATGATTGTACCTCTGGCTGTGAAGGTCCAGAAGTAAGAGCGAAAGCTGCTGTTGGTGCTGCTATTTGTAGAATTAGATTGATTGCCAAAAAGCAAGCTACAATTTTGGTTGCCTTATTTTTTCTATTTAACATATTGTAATAATTAGTTGGCCTATATTGTTAATTGGTTAATTGGAATTTTCACCAAACCAGTATTGTTAGGTTTGTCATGAATAATTAAAAAAATGTTTTTGCTATCAGAATCATTTGGAATATCAAAAGCCATTGCAAATTCCAGGTATGGAGATATATTGTAATTTCTACTAAAGTTAAAAAGGATGTTTTCGCTCCGCACTCCATCAATTTCAAGAAAAACATCTTTCTTAAAATCAAAAGAATAATAGGTTACTCTATCTTGGAGTGTCTTTTCCCCACCTTCATAAATCAGATTATTTTTTTTTCCCGGCTTCCTTAATTTAAGGACAAAATTTTTCAATTCATCATCAGTTTTTATGTTGGTTTGAGCGCAAAGTGAATATTCCACACTTCCGATTGTTTTACTCAAACATGGTTCAATAAATTTCCAACTACTTCCAGATTTTGAATCACAGGAAAACAAGCCACAGACCAGAAGAGAATATAAAAAACCTTTAATTCCCATTTTTGTATTTGAAATTGATAAATTCTATTATTTCTTTAGAAATATTATTTGTCGAATCGGCAAATACCAAAGAGCCATTTCCATTTGCCCCAAATATTAGGGAATAGTTATTTTCCCTTCCATACTGATCTGTATACTGATTCATACGCTTAAAAATTTGGCCATTAATTTCTTCAGCTTTTGTTTCTTTAAATTCTTCAAAGCGCTGCATTTTTGCTAACCAAATAGTTGACCTTTTCTTAAATACTAGCGAATCTGATTTTTCCAGGGAAATTATATTGTTTTTTAACCCATCTAGCTCAAGGCTCCTTTTATTTATTTCCGCCTCGAGCAGCAATTCTAACTCCTTTTTCATCTCAAAGGCCTCATAAACAGTACCGACCTCTATAAAGGCAACTTTTGGTGTTTTATGCTCAATATACAAGTAGGATAAAATCCCAAAAAATAATGTCAAAAAGAAAATCAATAAAATGGTCTTAAGAAAAATTGGATTTTGATTCCTATTATTTTTGGCCATAATTTTATTTTTTCGATTCCTCCAAAGCCTGCGTCAACTTTTCAATTTCCTCAGCTTGTTTATCCAGTTGTTTTTGTTGCTCTATCATATAAAGAGTCAACTCTTCAATTTTCTCCATGAGCTTGGAATCCATTTCTTCAAGCACAAAACCATCCTCTTCAATTTCTTTTGCTGAAGGAACGTTGGGTAAATGTCCATTCATTTTAATGAAGCCCTCCACCTCGTAAAGATCTGTGAGTAAGTAAGTTGGGCTGAAAACATAATCGGCCCATGCTGCTGATGTTACTTTAATCGAACGAGCCCCGATTTGTCCTTCCACCGCGAGTTTATAATTCCCAGGGTTAGAAGCACCAATTACAACCTTTCCTGCAAAACTCCCCAACCCTGAGGAATAAATATTATTAAAGCGATAATAATTGCTTCCTAAATTTTGTATATTATTTGTATGAGGTAATAAAGCTGTTCCTTCCAAATGAATGTTCTTTCCATCCCCGCTTTTTCCAAAACCAGCTGTACCGGTTCCATCCAAGTTTCTAAAAAACATTTTTGAAGTTGTTGTAATATTGCCGCTTACCGATAATTTACTCGTTGGATTTGAAATTCCTACACCCAAATTCCCATCACTTGAAATGGTTACAGCCTCCATATCGGTTCCATAATTATTCCTAACATTGAAATGAAGTGAACCACCACCGTTTGATTGCAATGATTTTCCTGTTATGGAGGCGCCTATGTCTCCACTAGAAAAAGAGAAACCCAAACTTACCCCAGTCCCAACGGTATATTCATTATTTGCTAAAACCAATGCTTGAGTTACTCCTATTCCAGTTGAAGTATTGTCTTTCCTAACCGTTAGTTTATATGCGGGATCTAGGGTTCCAATACCTACATTTCCCCCAGCGCCATCCGGTGTAGTAATTGTCATTGTGGTCGCTCCAGCATCAATACCTAGCTTTCCACTACTGCTAGATTCCCCAAAATAAAATTTTCGTACATCTGGGCTGTAAATTAAACTAGCATGGGAAATACCATCATCGTAAAATTTAATCCCCAAACCGCCAGAAAAAGTTTTTGCGGAACCAAAATCACCCAGGGTTAAATAAGCTCCGTTTATATTAACAGATGGACTAAGTGCTGCCGTTTCCCCAGCATGGACATCTAATTTACTTGCCGGGTTATCTATGCCAATCCCAACATTCCCATTCATATGATAGAGGATACTACCCGTACCATTGGAAAACTGAGCCTTTAGAAATTGAAAAGGAGTGAAAACAAGAATAAAAAAAAGAAAAACGGAGGATTTTTTTAGTTTTAAATTGGACATAACAGATTATTAATTGGTAAATATTATACCAACCATTTATCCATACAAAATCAAAAAAAATCTCAAAAAACTTTATAGCTTATATTTAGACAAGAAATTTAGAGAGAGTGAGTTCAAAATTAAGTAGAGGTAAAGTTGGTTAGTTTCATTAAAAAAGTAAGAATAATGTATGACCAATTTCCTTTTTAGAATGATCAATGAAATATTCTACTATTCGAATATACATTCTTTGAAACTCATTTACAAACATTTACTTGTTAAAAAAATAGGCAAACTATAATAAAAAACGCACTTGAACAATTTAATGTTCTGAAAATAAAATTATTACACCAGAGGAAAATCTTCAATAATAATTGAAAAAAAAATTGAAAAAATGGTTGTCATTTTAAATTAAACAAGCTAACACAAAAAAAACCCACCAATTTGGTGGGTTCTGTTTTGATTGATATTTCTAATTAATTATCCGTTGTAAGAACCGGTAACTTCATAGGCGTCACCTCCTGTAGTTTCTACTTTTTGATAAAGTATACCAGCATATTCATAATATATTTTACCGTCTTTTGTTAAAGTTTGAGTTCCGAAAGGAAGGTCATAAACCATGGCTCCTTGTGGTGGTGCGGCTACTGTATAATAACCTGCACTGTTGTAGTTGTAAAAGGCCCCTCCAGAATAATAGTAGGAAATATTTCCACGGTTAAAAGAATAACATCCAGCTTGAATCGTGTTTACTCTATAACCAAAAGGTGCAGCAACCACATGGTAAAAACCATTTCTTTGTTGGTAGAATCTATTGGAATTATAATAGTAGGAAACTCCTCTGTGTCTAACTCTATTATAGCGAGCTAACTTTCTCACCTTTCTATTTACTCTAACTTGCTTGGCAACTCTTTGACCTTTATTGCGCTTATAATAACCATTATTTCTACTTGAGGTTCTGTTGTTATTATTTACTCTTGTAGAAGTTCTTGTGGAAGTTCTAGTGGTGGTCCTTGTTGAAGTTCTTGTGGCCGTTCTTTTGTTTGTGCTACTTGAAGTTTTTATACTTTTTCTGGTGGCAACTTTTGTGCTTGGTTTTACAGCTCTAGGATTATTTGTTCTAGCTACAACTCTTGTTGATTTAGAGTCTCTTGTTTGTGCCTTTTTCGCATCCCTCTGTCCGAAGGCTGCTGTACTCATCATCATGGCGACGATTAAAATACCGATAACTGAATTTTTCATAATCTGCTGTTTTTTGGATTCTCCGCCTCTATTACAAGGAGGGTGCCAAAAAATATGAAGCATGATTTTTCATCTAGGTAAAAGGCATAAAAAAAGCCCCATTTCCTTAGAAATGGGGCTTTAGAATATTTTGAAAAATGCTTAGAACATTTTCATATCATCCAAAACTTTCATTACGTCCCTTACTGATTCTGCAGAGTCATTTAAAAGTGCTTTTTCTTCTCCCTTAAGATCAAGTCCAATTATTTCATCAATGCCATCTTTTCCTGATTTAACAGCTACACCAAGGTAAATATCACTTAAACCATATTCTCCTTCTAACCATGAACAAACCGGGAAAATTCTCTTTTGATCGCGAACAATTGCTTCAACCATTTGAGCAGCAGCAGTTCCTGGAGCATACCAAGCAGAAGTTCCCATAAGGTTTACTAATTCACCACCACCTTTTTTAGTTCTTTCAATGATCGCGTCTAATCTTTCCTTGCCAATTAATTCAGTTACTGGAATTCCACTAACAGTTGTATATCTTGGTAATGGAACCATTGTATCACCATGACCACCCATTAATACTGCTTGGATATCCTTTGGAGAACAGTTTAATTCCAAAGCAATAAATGAACGGTAACGAGCAGTATCTAAAATACCTGCCATTCCCATTACTTTGTTTTTATTTTTCTTTCCAGACGTAAGGAATGCAGTATAACACATTACATCTAATGGATTGGAAACTACAATAATGATAGCCTCAGGAGAATGAACAATTACATTTTCGGTAACCGACTTCACAATTTTAGCATTGGTATTTATTAAGTCATCACGACTCATACCTGGCTTACGTGGCAAACCGGAGGTGATAACCACCACATCGGAATTTGCTGTTTTACTGTAGTCGTTTGTAGAACCAATAATACGGCTATCATAAAGGTCAATCGGAGAGGTTTCCCACATATCTAGAGCTTTACCTTCGGCCAAACCTTCTTTAATGTCTACCAATACTACTTCATTGGCTAATTCTTTACGGGCGCATGCATCTGCGCAGGTAGCACCTACGTTACCGGCGCCTACTACTGTAATTTTCATTATATCTCAATTTAATTGATGAACGAATCTAGTTTGAGAAATCCTAAATGATCTCCCCAATTTTAGGTTTGCAAAGGTAGAGTTTGAAATCTATTTTCTGATAATCAAAGGGATGGAATTTTTTAAAAATCCTAAAGCCTATAAAAACAGCTATGAATGGTTGCCACTTTTTGGTTTATAGCTTCGTTTCTTCTTCCTTTCTTTGCGCTTTTCGTTTAAAGCAATTAAGCCAACCGCCGCAACAATTATTATAAACAAGAGGATTAAAAAATCAAATATGGATCTAAAAACAAAAGTCTTTTCCCCTTTTTCTTCATTCTCAAAATAAATACCGAAGGATGAATCTTCATACATTTTTGCATGGTCTGATTTAAACCTGGGAAAATCCTTGGCCTTAATATGATCCTTAAAGGTTTTATAAGTGTCCTCAAGGTAAATTTCCCTTTCTTTCTCATTATATACCACACTACTTTGATAGGAATATTCTTTATTCTCAATTTTTTTAGTATCATCCTCAATTGTCATTAAATAGGGCGTAAGAATGGTCATTTTATAGGAAATATCGCAAGGGAATGAAATTGCGTAATCCGAAGTTCTTTTAGTTGCACTTTGATGTGAAAAATAATTTTGCATCATCAAGGGGGCGACATAGACTAATTTTTTACCCTTATACTCCTCGTCTTTTTCCCAAATGCTATCAATCCAATATTTTTCAAAGGTTACAAATTCATTTCCTACCCTATCATCATCGTATTTTAGTTCCCCATTTTGCCGAATGTAGGGGTACATATTACTGTAAAACTTCATATACTCCTTAGAGATATAGTCCAAGGGATTTGTAGCAAAAAAGGACCTCATATTATCCGCTTGAAAACCCCGGAAAGTAGTTTTAACACTATAAAAAGAGGCCTCTGTATTATTCTCGTATGGCTTTAAATATTCCTCAATTTCAACTGTACCACTCTGATTTTCTGGTATGGATTCTAATTGTTGGTTTTCAATATGCAGCACTTTTCCATAATCTGGGAAATAGGTATTAAAAAGATCTCCTCCCTGTTTGGAAATTGTGGGATCAATAAAATAAGTTTTCCCCGATACCTCAACTGCACTTACGCAGTGGTTAAAATTAAAAGGAGAAGCTAATTGACTTTCCAATTCATTTTTTAAATACGTGTTTACCAATACTGGACTTGCTTCCACCCCCATAGATTTTAATAATGCAATCAACAGCAAACTCTTATCCTTACAATCCCCAAATCGCTGCTGGTAAACCTGCTTTGGTCTATGAGGTACAAATGCATTAAGTCCATCCTCGAAACCCAAATAACGAATATCATCTTGAACAAAATGGATGAGGTCTGAAATCATTTCCAAACGGTCGTCTGTACTGGAAATTTCTTGAGCTACCTTTTTAAAAAATACCAATTCGGATGGAGACAATTCGTAAAAGGGTTGGGAAAGTTGGGCAACATCCTCCCATTTATCCAAATCAGAAAAACAAACATTTGCTTCCGTTGAATACCAAGTTGGCGCATTTTCATCCGAATAATTGGCCTTTAAATTTTTTAAAAACCACGAATATTTTTTTTGCCCTGCTGAATTTGTTACCAGTGGTTCTTTTGCTCCCTTCAAGAGTTTGAAATTCAATTTTTCGGAGGAAGAAATCACTGAAAAATGAAAAACCTCCAAATCATAATAAAACTGAAATGGTTGGCTACAAAATTGGTGATCCTCATAGGCTGGATTTTGACCCTTTTTGGTAAAAGCATAATCCAATACATCCCCTTGCCGGATATCCTTTAAATGGCTAATTAAAGTTTTACTATTGTTGTAAAGTTTTCGATCTGCATTTTCCTCCTTCGTAATAATTTTAAATTCTTCGGCATCAATTTTATTGATCACTTCACCATTTCGAATCACATTGATAAAATGAATCTCTAGTTTTTGGTAAGCAGGATCAAAAGAAAATTCAAGGGTATTATAGAGGGAAACTGATTCGGAGTTCTTGAGGATGGTGGTCCAATGGAAAAAATATTCCTTTTTATCCAAATTAACCTGGCGATCGTATAGTAGCGGATATTCCCCACCATTGGATTTGCTTAATTCTAAATTCTCTGGTTCTAAATGTACTTTTTCAGTTACCCAGCTTGGGTTTGGGGCTAGGTACTTTTCGTTTTGGGCCCTCCCCGAGAAGCTGAAAAGCACGGCAAAAAGAAAACAGAGTAGTTTTAATTTCATTTTAGTTTGATTATTGTCCGAGTCTACCTTTCATATCCAGTTCTTCAATGTCTTCCAGCTCCCATTCAGAAAAAGGAGCCATTTTAAATTTATGATCGAATAATTCTCTTCCTATATAAAAACTCAACCAAAATTCATTGTAAAAAGAGAAAACAGCCGGATCAATTCGTTCCACTTTTGCAAAACTAGAAGCTTTCAATCCCTCCATAAAATGCCTAAGGGTAGAAGTCTTTCTGCCGCTCCCATCCTGATTTTCATTGGCATTGGAAACCACCATAACATTATTCAAATCCGTTGGTTTATTGTTGATTATATAAACATACCAATCACTTTCACCTTTTTCATCGATGGTCTTGCCAACTGCGATTTTTACATCTGTTACTTTGGGGAAGTTGATGTCTTTTTTCATAGATTTTTTTTCTAAATATTTTGGAGAGTATTAAAAACCCATAGAAGTACTCAACTGAAACATTGGTAAATACATGGCAATTAATATAATAGCTACAAAAACTCCTAAAAAAACAATAATAAGTGGCTCAATTACATTTCCAAGCATTTTTGCTTTGTGTTGCAATTCATCCTCCTTTTGAAGCGCGAATTTCGATAAAATCATTCCCAATTGGTTCGATTCTTCTCCCACTTTTATTAAACTCACCATTCGTTTAGAAAAAATAGGGTGTTCCGACATTCCTTCGTAAAGGCTTTTCCCTTGGTAAATTCTCCTCTCCACAGACTCTAAGGCGAAAGTTACTGGGTGAAAATTTATCATTTTACGGCTTAGTTTCAATGCTTCAATCAAAGGAACCTTAGAGTCCATTAACAAGCTAAGACTTTGGCTTAACCTTAAAATGTTTGATTCCCTAATTAGATCTCCCAAAACTGGGATTCTTAACAGTATAGAAAAATAAATTTGTTTGTATTTCAACTTGTTACGGAAACGAAAATGCAATCCGAATAATAATCCTATTATAATTAAGAAGGTCATAAAATAACTGGAAAAGCCTTCAGAAACTTGTAAAATAATTTGAGTAAGCCATGGTAAATCCCCACCAATCCTTTTAAAAACATCATCAAAAAGAGGAACCATATACACCAACATAAAAGTTACCGCTAACAAGGCGGTGATCAAAATAACTGCAGGGTAAGTTAAAGCCCCAATAATTGTTCTTTTCTGCTTTATTTTTTGATTGTAAAATCCAGCCAGGCCTTTTAATACTTTAATTAAGGTACCGGATTCCTCACCTATTCTTACAGAATAATACTCATAATCTGAAAACTGTGAAAGAACATTAAGGCTGTCTGAAAATTTCATCCCTAAGGTGATATTATCAATAATACTTTGGAATATTTTCTTGTGTTTTTCCTTTTTAGTTTGATCTAATACGAGGTCTAGGGAGGCCTTGATATTTAAACCAGCTTCAAGCAAAAGGGCTAATTCTGAAAAAAAAGACTCCTTTTGCGAATCTTTTAATTTATTACCGCCTAAATCCTTGGAAAGTATTTTTAATACTTTTTGCAAAATGGACTCGCCCCCTTCCTTTTTACCTTGATTTACAGGCTCATTTTCCTGAAATTCATTTAGTGAAACACCCATACTAATTGATTAAAGATGAAATAGGATATTTTTTATAAAATCGGAAACTTTGCTCATTCGCTTCACCCTCTGCAATAATTACTTCCAAATCAGTCACCAATCCTTTTTTATTCAATTTTCGAATGGCCAAAACCGTATTTTCCAATTGGAATATTTTATCCACCTGAATGTCCAATTTCTCATCTTTTCGTATTAGAACACTATCTAGAGAAAGCCATTTATTGGTATTGACTCCTTGGTAAACAAGGAGATTCTTTTCTTCCCATTTGAGGCTATCTGCCAACTCAAAATCTCTTTTAAGAATTTGTCTAAAACTAATACACTCCGCATCCAACTCACGATTTGTTTGGATAAGTTTAAAATATTTTGTCACGAATCCAAAGGAATTAATTGCAATCAACATTACTACTGAAATTAATAGCATTGTAATTAGTAATTCAAATAAAGTAAAAGACTTTAGTTTACCTTTCATCAACTTTAAAAATTCTATTTCTAGTATAAAAAATTCTACCCTTAGTGTCCTGAACTTCCAATGATAGATTGAATAAATCCAGAGATAATTCTTCTATTTCCACAAAATATTCAAGTCCATTTTGGTAATACTCAATATTTTCAAGTTTCCTTATACTTTCAGGGGATATTGTATCCAATATTTCACCACTCTTTTGCTGTGCGGTTAATAGGGACCTACTACTCGAAGCTGGAGAAGAAACCATTACAAAAATTGACATACCAAGTCCAGTAACCAATGTTATTATGGTGGCTGCTACAATGGTTTCAACCAAGGAACTTGCTTTTAGTTTTATTCCAGCCATTTAATCACTTTTGATTCTCCATAAAAATCTGAAAATAAAACCCCTCCGTAATTCAAATCTAGTTTGGTCCCGTCCACCTCCCCATTTAGGATATGATTTTCATAAATACCAGAAGGAGTAGCCAATAAAAAGTTGGTGGTAAAGACTGAACCCTTAAGAGAGCCATTTAGTTCAAAATTTCCCTGACAATAAACCTGACCCAATACATGAGCTTCTTTGGCTATTTCAAGGGAGATAAAATTGTTCCTTTTATTGGTTTGCTTTTCTAAAACCAGAATATTCCCCTTAAACTGGGCCTTGTCAGAAATATGAGCAAAAGAATTACCGGCCTCGTTTTTTAGGAGTAATAGTGAACTCGGATAATTTATTTTACAATTTTCACCAATAAGTATAGAATCACTGGCAATTAAATGAAGAGAAGATTTACAACTCTCAGTTAGCTCAATTTTGGGTGCGATTAATATTACTTGGTCCAAGATTGCGGAATTGGAAACTACAATTTCCTTTTCCGAATAAATCATAACATTTCCCTTAAGATTCAAATCCTTTAAGGCTATTGGATTTTCGGAATGATAGATTAGTGTTTTTTTTGAAAAAGGATGTGTACCCTTAAAATTTGAAATTTCAGAAATATCCTTAAGACTGTCCATTTCCCCAATATTCATTTCAAAATACTTTCCCCAATATTTTAAATAATCAATCTCCAGTTTTGGCAACTTCATTTTACTTTTTTTCATTTTTCCGTAAAACAATTCATTCCTTGAATAATTCTGCCCTTCTATATAGGCTCTATCGATGCCTTTAGGAGATAAAAATAAATTCCCCTTTAATAATGCCGTTCCAGATAGAAGTAATGGCCTATTTCTATCTTCTAAATAAATAGCAAGGGAATCAAAAAATGATGTTGAATATCCAAGCATCGCTGTTCTGGAAAACCTAGCCCTTTTAAATTTTGCAGAAGCATAAAGAACCTGAAACAAACCCCAATTTCTTCTTTTCATTCTAACAGTATCCTCATCGTTTCCGAAAAGATCTATTTCAGTATCTCCATCCGAAATCGACGAACTTTTGGATAGCATATATTCAATTCCTGACTTTGAATTATCCAAGACTCTTTCCCGTTTATCCGAATGAATAAAATAGCTGCGACTCATAAAAGCCAATCCAATCATTAGGGTACAGATCACAGAAATCACCAAGGAAATAAGGATGGCATAATAAAGGGCACCTGCTTTTAACATTAGTTAATTTTATAAACCCTTTTTTCCTTTCCAAGGAATTCCAATTGAATGGAATCGGAAGCTGCTTGTACTAATTTTAAATCTAAAATTATCTCCTTCTGACTAAAGAAATAATTAACTCTATTTATTTCAATAATATATAAAACTTCCTTCCCACTTTTTTTCTCTACCAATCCTTTAAATCTTACTTGGGGCCACGGAATGGATTTCATTGGAATCTTTTTCGGCCTTTTTTTATTTTTTGCAATCTCGCCAGGTGTAGGCTTGCTAGTTGAATTGGAAACTGATTTTCTGCCCTTGGGTTTTAGAAATGGATCTTTATAATTAAGATTTAAATTATAAACTTCCTCGCTGCCTTTGGTTTTTTGTGAATAGGGTAAATTGATTGGCTTTAATGGCCTTAAATCTGTTTCCCCAGAAAAATTGCCCGCAACTTTAAATCCGATATAGCCCCAAATAGAAATTACAAGGGCTAAAAGCGTAGCTATTTGCACCTTTTTTTTCAATTCACTGAAAATTTTCTTGTGCTACTAAAATCGCTAAGGTTGCCCGAAACATCGTATGATTTAACCCGCCAAAAATAGTCACCAACGGATAGGGTATCAACAACTACTTGATTTACCGAACTCCTAATCAATTTTGAAAAATTGCTGAAATTTGAATTGGGACTAATAAATAAACTATCGATAATTCTTGATCCTGAATTAGAACCTCCCCTAATCCACTCAAAATTAATATTGGAAGCACCAACAGTTGAATTGGAATCGGGTAAAACTAAAATAGGCATTGAAGGACTCGTTGTATCTATAAAAAAGGTTCTTTTGGAGAAAACATATTCAAAATAGGCATGACAAGAAGATTAGAGCCTTTGGATAGGATTAAAGAGTTAAGTAATGCCTCTGTACCATTTTCTTTTGATATACACGCTTTAATACCATCAGATGATGCCCCAACACTTGAAAAGCAGCTTCACGAGAAGTTTTCAAATCAACGAGTAAATAAAGTTAACAAAAGAAGGGAGTATTTCAATACAAATATTGATGATATAGAAGTTGCGTTAAAAGAATTGGTTGATGAAGATGTTAATACATATTTACATTACATGCATTCTGGTATTAGATACAAGACTGTAATAGATTGGAAAAATGTAATAGCTGATGAAGCTGGACCTAAAAGATTTGGATTATTAGAATTATCTATGGCTGC
>CAKZNE010000014.1 GCA_937129395.1 uncultured Cryomorphaceae bacterium
CCACAAATATAAAATACAAAAATTTGATATCCACATTAAAATAAATGTTGTTCTGCATGATAAGAGGATCTTACTAATGGACCACTCTCAACATACTTAAAACCTAATTCTTGACCAATTTGTTTGTATTTATCGAATTGTTCTGGGTTAATATATTCATAAACAGGTAAATGCTTTGGTGTAGGCTGTAAATATTGGCCTAAAGTAATAATATCCACGTTGGCATTTCTTAAATCTTTCATTGATTCTATAACTTCTTCTTCAGTTTCCCCTAATCCAAGCATAATTCCGCTCTTGGTTCTAGGTAATCCTTGATCTTTTAAATATTTCAAAACCCCAATACTTCTGTCATATTGAGCTTGTATTCTTACTTTTCGAGTTAATCGTCTAACGGTTTCAATATTGTGGCTTACAATATCGGGAACGACATCTACAATTCTTTGAATATTAATTTCCTCTCCTTTAAAATCGGGAATCAATGTTTCCATGGTGGTTTCAGGGCTCATCCTTCTAACCGCCTTTACCGTTTCTGACCAAATAATGGAGCCACCATCTCTAAGATCATCTCGATCTACAGAGGTAAGTACACAATGTTTAACATCCATTAATTTCACAGAACGTGCAACTCTTTCTGGTTCATCCCAATCAACTTGGTCTGGCCTTCCTGTATTTACGGCACAAAAGCCACAACTTCTAGTACAGGTATTTCCCAAAATCATAAAGGTGGCGGTACCTGCACCCCAACATTCACCCATATTTGGGCAATTTCCGCTTTCGCAAATCGTATGAAGTTGGTAGTTGTCTACCAGTTTCCTTACGCTTCTATAATTATTTCCGGTTGGCAGTTTTACTCTTAGCCATTTTGGCTTTTTAGCTCTTTCCTTTACCTCTAACTCTACAACACTCATTAATCTTATTGTTTTTTATAACCGAAATTTAAGGCTATATAAAATTGAAGAAATCCAAATTCGTTTATATCCTCTCCCGCTTCATCTTCATAAAAAATAGGCACTTCAGAAAAATAATAATCGTAACTCAATCCAACCTCTATGGAAGTAACTTTTCTATCCAAAAAATCAAAGTCAAAGACCGCACCTGCTTTGGTGTAAATTCCAGGTAAAATTTTGCTCTCGCCAATTCCTTTAAAGTAATTTGCCTCACCAATGATATTAGACCCTCCATGTTCAATATGGTTGTATGGAACTGTTACAGTTTGCGCTACAACTGCTGATCCTGAAGAATCTGGGAGGATAATTTGCATGTAAATGGGTTTTAAAATGCCCCAAGATACCCCTCCGCTAAAAAATGTGGCAATGGAAATGGATCCTTGATCGGTTTTGTCGAAAAATATACTTTCATATGCCAATCCTGTTCGAAGAGCATAAAATGTATTTTCCCTTCCGAAGACATATCCTCTGGAGTTACTGTAAAATTGATTGGGAATTCTGACTTCTTTTGGGTGACGGAGTTTAGTGAATTCTAATTCGAAACCTAATTTATTATAGCCATCAAGGTATTTTAAATATTTGCCATTAACGGCATACCCTCTAGAATGGCCGATTAATCCAAAAGTATATTCTCTATCATACACCTGTCTTTTAAAATCAGCATCGGTGTCGATTTGTGCCAATCCCAAAAGGGGTATCGTTAAAAATAAACTTAGAATTAATTTTTTAGTCATTCAATATTGCATTCAATTCTGATGGCTCAATTTGCATATGGGAAGCAGAATATTTACAAATCCCATTTTTAATTAGTAAAATTTGAGGAGACTCATGTCTAACCTCATACTTAGTAGCGACTGCATTGGATATGTTTCGTTGCCCAATAACATCCAAATAATATATGGGAAATTTTTCCTCCTCATATTTCCACTTCCTACTAAACCTATTAAAAGCCATGGCACTAATAGAACATCGCCTACTGTGCTTAAAAATTAATAAACCTTCTGGAAACTCAAATGATTTTTTATTCAAATCTTCTAAGTCTTCCATTTTTGAAAGCTCAAAATAATCCATTAGCAGTCTACTGTCTCGCTAATTTCTGGAAGCTCAGAATAAGCCGGGCATTTTTCGCTTGAACCACATGATTGGGAAACGATACCTAAGGCTATTATAGCCAATACTCCGATTACCTTTTTCATAAAATATATTTTATTTTGTTTTGAACCATCTTAACGGACAAAGTTAGTTATTTTGCCGTATAAGAAGCACCTTGATTATTTAACTATAAACAAAATCAATTATTTCATCATGCCACTTCTTAAAGAGTACATTCATCCTAGTTGGAGCGCATTATTAGAAGCCGAATTCCAAAGTCAATATTTTGTTTCACTGGAGGAATTCGTGCAACAAGAATTTCAGAGCCAAATAATTCATCCTTCAAAAACAAAGATTTTTGAAGCGTTTAGGCTTACCCATTTTTCAAATTTGAAGGTTGTAATTCTTGGTCAAGATCCTTATCATGGAGTTAATCAAGCCAATGGATTGTCCTTTTCCATTGATGCAAATCAAAAATTGCCACCCTCTTTGAGAAATATTTTTAAAGAATTAAGTGACGACCTTAAAATCCCCTTGGCTAGTTCAGGTGATCTTAGTTCTTGGGCAAAAAGTGGTGTATTATTAATTAACTCGGTTTTTACTGTAAGGGAAGGGCAAGCAGCCTCGCACAAAAACATGGGTTGGGAAATTTTTACAGATAATATAATTGGGAAAATATCCGATTACTCAGAAAATGTGGTTTTTATTTTATGGGGAAAATTTGCTCAAGGCAAAAAAAAATTAATTGATTCTGAAAAACACCTGATCCTAGAATAAAGGTATACAATGATAAGCATATGATTGATGGGAATATCCAGATCAATGAAAAGACTTATCGCTTTCCGGTAACCAAAAAGGTGATTGAAAACAAAGAAAAGTCGCTTCTACTACAAGATGAAATGAACAACGCTTGCGGTGTCATTAATGATTTG
>CAKZNE010000015.1 GCA_937129395.1 uncultured Cryomorphaceae bacterium
AGCACTGACTTAATAGAAAAATATATTGAAAGGGTAGGAAATCAAAACTTAACTTTTTTGCTCAACAAAACATCGTATGACTTCGATGTTTATACCAAACTTCCTAAAGATTTAGAAGGAAAGATGTTATACTATAATAATTTTTTGAAAAAAAACAAAGAAAAATCAGAAGAATTAAAGATTAGTCTTGTAATACCTACAAAAAATTCTTATATTTACTACAGTAAGAAAACTTTCAACATAGAGCAATTTTCAATAGAAGATTGCTATAATAAAAAACATAAATTTCACTTAGCAATTGACAATACTTCTAATAACTCAATTGTTTTTGAAAAATTTATTGAAGCATAATAGTATTTCTAATCCAGTACGAAAATATGATCAAAAACCTTTTCGCCATCAAAGCGAATATAGTGTAGCTTTTCACCATAACACCGTTCAGTTCTAAATACATATTGGACAGACATGGTATCCTTTTCCCCAATTTTTAAATGGATAAATTCCCGTGTTATTTCGTTGGGATAGTTAACCCAAGGCATATGGTAGCGGGTGTAATTTTCAACAGAAAGACTGTCAAAAATATTTCTTCTTTCTACCTCACGTCGTTTCAAAAATATTTGACCTTGATCACCAGTTATAAATTTTACATCCGAAGGTTCAACGCCTGTTCCTGGCCCAACAGCATTATGCCCATTTTCATCCACAAGGATAAAAGAAGTATCAAATGCTTGAGTTGGTATACCGCTACAATCTCCGCCACAGGAACTAAGGGTTATTATTCCAAAAAATAGAAGTACAAAATAATGGGTAACAGTAGAAATTTTCACAATGCGACTTATGATTAGATTTGGAAACCAAGGTATTAAAATTTTGGATAATTTTTTATTTAAATGAGAGTTCGGCGAAAATAGAGGCCTCCTTTTCTCGAAAAAATAAAAATCAAAAGACATTTGTTAGATTAGACTAACTTTTTATTTTTGCAACCGAAAAATAATTGATAAATGGTTCTAAACCGATGTGTCTTTTGCATTTTATTTCTAGCAACAAGCCTTTATTCGATCCCTATTTTTGGCCAAGGTCAAGTTTCAGGTCGAATTGTTGGGCAAGATGGGGCGCCATTGGAATTCATTAATATTTCAATTAAAGAAATCAGTTTAGGTTGTTTATCTGATTCTAGCGGTAACTTTACCCTTGAAGAAATTCCTTTTGGAGAATATTATTTGCTCGCTTCAAGTATTGGATTGGTTAGCGAAAAAAAGAAGATTGTTTTAAACCCTTTAAACCCAATTGTTGAGGTTGATTTTCAGCTCCAAGAATCCTTAAATTCTTTAAATGAAGTTGTAGTAACGGGTACAATGAAAGAATTGTCAAAACTGGAAAGTCCTGTGCCTGTTGAGGTTTATTCTGCTAAGTTTTTTCAGGCCAATCCTAGCCCGTCAATTTTTGAATCCTTGCAAAATGTGAATGGAGTAAGGCCTCAATTGAATTGTAATGTTTGCAATACTGGAGATATTCATATTAATGGTTTGGAAGGTCCTTATTCTATGGTATTAATTGATGGAATGCCAATCGTAAGCGGTTTGTCTACTGTTTATGGACTTACGGGTATCCCTCAGTTTTTAATTGAAAGAGTAGAAATAGTAAAAGGCCCAGCATCAACATTGTATGGCTCTGAGGCAGTAGGAGGTTTAATAAATATCATCACCAAAAAGCCAGGAAATAGACCTTTATTATCGGTAGATATTTTCTCGACAGATTGGGGAGAAGTTAATTCCGATTTTGGATTTGGGTATAAACTTGGGGATGGGGTTCAAGGATTGTTAGGTGTAAATTATTTTAATTATCAAAACCCAATTGATAACAATGGAGACGGATTTACCGATTTAACACTTCAAAATAGGTTATCCCTTTTCAACAAATTTCATTTTAAAAGGAAAGACAAAAAACTTAGCAGCTTTGCGGCAAGATATGTTTATGAAGATCGCTGGGGTGGGGAGATGAATTGGGATAAAAGTTATAGGGGAGGGAATGAATTATATGGTGAAAGTATTTATACAAGTAGGTGGGAACTGTTGGGTGTTTATCAATTGCCAGTTAAAGAAATTGTAAAAATTCAATACAGCGGAAATGGACATAATCAAAATTCGGTTTATGGTGAGACCTTTTTTATGGCAAAGCAATATATTGGCTTTGCTCAACTTACTTGGAACAAAGTATTAGGTAGCCAAGATCTCCTTTTCGGGGCGGCATATCGTTATACCTATTATGATGATAACACAGCGGCAACGGCTCTGTCAATCCAAGAAAATGATCCGGCAATTAGTCATCTGCCTGGGATTTTTGTCCAAGATGAGGTAGAATTTAATCCAAACAATAAATTGCTTTTAGGTGTACGATGGGATTATAATTCTTTACATGGAAACATCTTTTCCCCTCGAATAAACTATAAATGGAATTCACCACAAAATAATTCTGTTGTTCGAGTGAGTTTGGGTAATGGATTTAGGGTTGCAAATATTTTTACCGAAGATCACGCGGCTTTAACAGGAGCCAGAGATGTTGTTTTTACCGAGGAATTAAAACCAGAAACCTCATGGAATGCAAATGTTAATTGGGTGCATAATTTTATCTCCACTTGCGATTTTTATTTAAGTTCTGATGCTACGGCATTTTATACATTTTTCGATAATTCTATAATTCCAGATTATGAATCAGATCCTAATAAGATTATTTATTCAAATTTGGATGGTACAGCAGTTTCACAAGGGATTTCTCTAAATCTGGATTTCGTTTGGGCAAAAGGTTTGAAAATTCTAGGGGGAGCGACCCTAATGGATGTTTCTGTTCATAATTCTGAAAGGTCATATAGACAAATATTAACAGAAAGATTCAGCGGAGTTTGGAGTATCGCCTACACCTTTAAAAAAATAAACTTAACCATCGATTATACAGGGAATTTATACGGCCCTATGCGTTTGCCCTTATTGGGAGAATTGGATAATCGCGATGCTTTTTCAAAGACCTACAGTTTGCAAAACATTCAGCTAAGCAAGGGGTTTGGAGAGAAGTGGGAGGTTTATGGTGGAATAAAAAACATTTTAAATTTTACCCCTCCAGCAAATAGCATTGCTCGAGCGTTCGATCCTTTTGATAAGGATGTACAGTTCGATAGTAATGGACAAGTTTTGGCAAGCCCTTCCAATCCAAATGCCTTAACTTTTGATCCAACTTATGTTTATGCCCCTAACCAAGGAATTAGAGCTTTTTTTGGTTTTAGATTTATTATTTAGCAAACTTATTCGAGGTCTATTTTGGCAGTTATTGGCAGTTCATTTTCTCTTGGACAGCCTACATTTGAAAAATTTTATTGAAGCAAACTCTTCTCCCAAAAATTGAAATTTCCATGTGGTTTTGAGTTTTTGAAAAATGAAGGAATGAAGCGAGAAGGAACGGCAAAAATCGTAGCGGAAGTTTTGGAAAGACAATCTGCGACGATGGCGATTGGCGATAAAGCAAGGTGTATTCAAATCATGCGAGATTTGCAAAATCATTTTGAAGGACTAAAAGTGCCTGTGGAAAAAATAGAATTTGAGGATTATCCGGTTTCGTAACTAGAAGACAGGTTTTGTACTATGGGAGGTTTAGCAAGTGAGCAAGTCTGACTTCTGAAAATGAATGAAATGAATGATCTGTTTTCTGACCCTTTTTAAAATAATAAGAAATGATATTCAATTACAAATATAGCGGAAGTTCAAAAGTGGAAAGCAATGCCAACTCTACGGGCATGTCTTTTGCGCCTGACACATTTCGGGAACCTACTTTTTTCAGAGGTACTCTGAGTAAAAATATTTCTTTCCGAGAAGCGATTTCTGCGTTGCATGATGTAGTTGTTTCTGACCTTCGATACCAACCAAAAGACCGAGAAGAATACAAAGCTTGGGCTGCCAAACAAGAAGAAAAATACCTTCAAGAAATGATTGCAGAAAATGAATCGACCAAAGCAAAAATTGGATTGGTGCAGCGAGAGTTAAATGATATATACAAAACGTCGAGCAAAGTGATGCAGCCATTTTATCATGCGAGAAATAAGTACTATAAATATCTCTACACAGCGAATCGAGACTGGTGGTATGTGCTAGATCCTGTGATTACGATTCACCCGGATGAAATTGCTTTCGAGTGCTTCAGTGTTGATGAGTCATCTTACGGTCGCTTGGCATGTAGCCATAATGTGTTCGACTCATTGGGCGACTTCTCATGCGGGACGACTAATGTGGATTATTCCGCAGCACTCTACGATGAATTCCAAAAAATCCGCACTTACAAAGACACATTCCTAACCATCGACCCCGAAGGATTCTCAGTGGAAACTGGAAAAGATGAGCAACACCGCGAAGTAAAAATAGACCTGCCAGACACCTGGGTGCGTGGGTTCTTACAAGTCAGTGCTGCGCAGACGATGTCTGGTGCGGAGCTGCAACTTCACCCGATGGATCTGCACAATATTCTGTTTCATATGCGGAGGAAAAAGGAAACGCATGGACCTAGATCACTCAGATTTCATCTCAAGCCAAATCAACCCATCGTGATAGAAGTAGATCCCTGGGGGGATAAAATCAGCTGCCCTAGGTCTCTGTATCTGGGTGATACTGAGCAGACGGTTCGTCTCTGGGGACGTAGGAGATTATTCACACTAGAGCGGCTCATTCCAGTGGCGAGAAAGATCAATGTCAGTCTTCTAGGAAATGGAATGCCTAGCTTCTGGCGCGTTGATATGGGTGATATGGAGTTCACGCTCGGGCTTTCTGGATGGACCGCAAATGATTGGTCGCGG
>CAKZNE010000016.1 GCA_937129395.1 uncultured Cryomorphaceae bacterium
GTGCAAGCTTTGATGTTGCTATTGTTGATGACGCAACTCAAGAAGCTAATGAGGATATAACTTTCACAATTGCCAATGTTTCTTCAGGATTGTTGATCGGTTTTAATGCTACTCATGTTTTCACAATTGTGGATAACGATACACCAATACCTACTTATGATATTGCTGATATTGTTGGTGTAGATGCAACAGGAAATATGGATTCTATTGGAGTTTATTGTAAATTGGTAGGAACAGTAACTACTCCCCAATTATCTGCAACAAGAACAGATTTCTTCTTTACAAATGCTGCAAATACAGCTGGTATTAAAGTAAACAGATCTACACTTATTTCCTACAATGCCGTAATGGGCGATGAGATTAGAGTAATTGGAACCCTTTCCGAATTTAACGGTGGTATTCAAATCGATCCAGATTCAGTTGTAGTTGTTTCTAGTGGGGGAAATATTCTCCCAACAGTAATTACTACCAACCTTGGTGAAACTGAAGAAGGAAGAGTGATTCGTGTAAATGGTGTTACAATGGTAGATACAACAGGTTGGCCTTCTGCTAACTTTGGAAACTTCCAAATTGTATTAGCAACTAATGATACAGTTACTTTAAGAATTGATTCGGATCTATTTACAAGCTGGGGCCCTGCTCCATTAGGAACTTTTGATGTAATTGGTGTTGGTGGACAATACGATGCAAGTAGCCCTTACACCGATGGTTACCAAATTCTCCCAAGAGTTGGTTCTGAAATAATCAGATTCCTTCCAACGGTTGCTATCACTGAGATAATGGCAAGTAGCAATAATCCTTCTCCGATTGATGGTGATTGGTTTGAAATTACAAATTTTGGAACAGATCCAATTGATCTTGATGGTTTTAGTTGGGATGATGACAGCAGACTTGCTGGTAAACACGAAATCACTTCTTCAGTTGTTCTTGCAGCAAATGAATCTGTAATCTTTGCAGATATAGTTGCAGCGGATAAAAATGCTTGGTTGGTTTCTTGGTTGCAAGCATCTGGTGGACTTAGAGTTTACGCTAAAGATGATTTTGGACCTATCGGATTCTCAGGATTAGGCAGCGGAGGTGATGAAGTAAACCTTTACGATGATTTAGGACAATTAGTGTCCAGAGCAACTTTTACAGGCACCGATGTTACTGCTGGTGTTTCTATCCGTTATGGAAATGATGGTAATATCTTAGGACTTTCCGTTACTGGTGTTGATGGAGCTTATACTTCCGTTGATGGTGATGTAGGTAGCCCAGGGAATCTTCCTCCAATTGGTTTGGATGAATTCTTATTGAACAATATTACATTGTATCCAAACCCTGCTACCAACAATGTAGGCATAGAAACGGGTACTAACGAGGTGAAGGAAGTAAGTATTAGCAACCTTAGTGGACAAGTTGTTTCCTCAACCTCTTCTACCGAAACTACGGTTCGTTTAGAACTGTCTGATCTTCCAAAAGGAGTTTATATGATCAGCATTAAAATGAATGATGTTCAAGCGACAAGAAAGCTTATCGTTCAATAATATTTGAAAATTGTTTCAAAACAATTTGAAGCTACGAGAGCATTTTGCTTTCGTAGCTTTTTTTATGCCTTCAAAAAGCTAGTGGTAATGCGCAATAAGAAGGTTTTTTTCGGCCTATGTTAATCCAATATTAATCTTTTTGGAAATGCTTGGTAATATTTATATTGCCCTTAGATTTGCCGAATATTTTATGAGAACAAATTATGGCCAATAAAGTCCTTTCCTTGATTTTTCTGATTGCTATGTTTCCTTTTCAAATGGAAGCTCAAGACAGTTTACAAAGTATAAACCCAAATACCTTAACAGCAGTTGATCAAGAATCCATAAGTCCAGAATCCTTTGATAAAGGTGGAGAGTATTTTCAAATGGCATCAGCCTCAGCCAAGGAAAATGATATCAAAGTGGAATGGGTCCTTGACTACGATCAAATTAATTTTCTAAAAGAAAGGAAAGTAATTATCAAATATGTAACTGCAATTGAATACAAAAGAGCGGAAAGCAAAGATAATACTGAAATCCCTTGGGAACATACAGAAGAGATTCCCGCTACAAATGTTAGTTATTCTATAAAGAATCTTTCTGGCAATGAAAAATACGTTTTATATGTCGGTTTAGTAAAAAGTGGAGAAGCTTCGGTTGATAAGAAAGCCCAAAACATGTCTTGGTCCTCCAAGGTAAAAGTGAAAACAGCTCGGAGCTGGGGATTGGTTAAATTTCTTATTCTTTTTGGATCCTTAGGACTTTTCATTTTTGGAATGAAGGTTATGAGCGATGGCTTGCAAAGGGCTTCTGGACCAGGTTTGAGAAAGATGCTTGGATCAATTACCTCAAATAGAGTAAAAGGGGTGTTTACAGGTTTCTTGTCTACTTCAATTGTCCAATCTTCATCGGTAACTACAGTAATGACTGTTAGTTTGGTAAATGCTGGACTTTTAAGTTTAAGACAATCTGCAGGTGTAATGATGGGTGCCAATATAGGAACAACCATTACTGCTTGGCTGGTTTTGTTATTGGGTTTTAAAGTAAATATATCCAGTTATGCTTTAATGCTTATAGCCATCGGAGCACCTTTCTTATTTATGACTTTCCAAAGATCAAAAGAAATTGCAAACTCAATTATTGGTTTTGCCATTCTCTTTATTGGACTTCAGTTTCTTAAAGATATAGTTCCAGACTTGGATAATGATTCTAGTATTGTTCAGTTCTTCGTTAATTATAAGGATATTCCAATTGTAAGTAATCTTATGTTCGTTGCCCTCGGAGCTCTGGTTACCGTTGTTGTGCAATCTTCCTCTGCTGCCATGGCCTTGACTTTGACCTTAGTGTCCAAAGGAATTATTCCTTACGAAGTAGCATGTGCTATGATTTTAGGGGAAAATATCGGAACTACCATTACAGCGGAATTGGCAAGTACCATTGGAAATGTTCATGCTAAGAGATCTGCAAGAATCCACTCCTTATTTAATTTGGTAGGGGTAACATGGATGTTGTTAATTTTCCCATTCTTTACCGAATTCGTAGGTTATTTAGTTGGGATTTTTGAAGGTGTTCAGTTTGATGCAAATAACCCAGAAATGGCGGATACTGGATTGGCCTTATTCCATACCACCTTTAACCTTGCCAATGTTGTTGTAATGATTTGGTTTGTTCCACAATTGGTGCGGATGGCCGAACGAACCGTGAAATCCAAAGGAGATGCGAATGAGGAATTTAGGCTAGACTTTATCGGTAGTAACTTGGTAAACTCGCCTGGAGTTGCCCTTATGGAAGCCAAAAGAGAGGTGGCGAAATTTGGACATACAACTTCAAAAATGTCAAATTTTGCAAGAATCCTTCTTAATGATCCGGGTAGAAAGAAGCGGGTTGCTATGATGGAGAAAATTTCCAAATACGAAGAAATTACAGATCGAGTAGAGGTAGAAATCACCGAATTTTTAGAGAAGGTTTCTACAGCTCAACTTTCACCACAAAACAGCATGGAAATTAGAAGTATGCTAAGTATTTCTAATGATCTGGAAAGAATTGGTGATATATTCTTTCAAATGTCCTTGTCCTTTGAAAGAAAAGAAGACAAGAAAATATTCTTTGTTCCTACTCAACGAACCAACCTTAACGAGATGTTTGATTTGGTGGATCGCGCCTTTGAAATAATGATTGAAAACCTTAATTCAGACTATGGTTCTATTAGCTTAGAAAAAGCGGACAATATTGAATCGGAATTAAATAGTTTGAGTAAAAAGCTGAAGAAGTCTTATTTAAAACAAGTTCAGAACGGAGATGTAAATATTCGTGGAAGTATTGTTTACAACGATATTTTCTCTCAATTGGAAAAACTTGGAGACCATATCAGCATGATCAGTCAAGCTGTAGCTGGAAAAATATAAGAAATTTATTCAATGATCATAGCCGGAGTAATAACCACATTACTCTGGTTATTGGATCGATCCATTAGGGTGAATTCAAATTTTACAGAATCCGTTGTTCCCGAAAAAATATCGAAAGGATTAAAAATTGTACCCTCTAAAACTTTATTGGAACCTGTAGGGGTAAGATCCGGAATATGGTTGGCATAAAATGATTTACAGGGATCGTTTGGAATGATTTCCTCAAACTGGTTGTTTACCTTTTTAAAAAATTTCACGGTAATATCATAATATCCTCTAGTGCAGGTATCGGTACTTAGGGAACCTCTATCCCCAATATCTCCATCTCCATCCGTAAAATACAATTCATGAACCAAGGTTGGTCGGTTAATGGTAGGATCTTCATCCGGAACTAATTCGTAACCTCTGTATTCTAAAAACGGCTTATCATTAAATTCACTGGAATCTTTGCAAGACCAAATAGATCCTGTTATTAAAAGAACTAATGCTATTTTTGAAAACTGATTTGTCATTAAATAATTTAATTAAAACCCTAACGTTGCTCCAACGTCGATATTTCAAAAATAAGATTTTCAATTTAGCTTCTCACGAAGAATTTGAAAATGTAGCGATAGATTTATTTTACTATCAAGCTGAGAACAATCCTATTTATAAAAATTACCTCGAAAATTTGGGCAAGCCTTCGGTTTTTAATAGGGTAAAATCAAAAAAAATAAGCCAACTGGAAGAAATTCCTTTTCTACCCATTTCTAGTTTTAAAACCCATGTTGTAATTAACAAAGGGCTTAGCACAGAGAAAGAGTTTACAAGCTCAGGAACCGGTTCTAGTGGATTTAGTAGCCACCATGTTCATGACCTGACTTTGTACGAAAGTAGTTTCAAAAAAGGATTCGATATTTTTTATCCCAATTCAAAAGACTATTGTTTTTTGGCTTTGTTACCCAATTATTTGGAGCGGGAAGGATCTTCCTTAATTTATATGGCCCAGCAGTTAATCGCAAATTCATCCGATAAGGATAGTGGTTTTTATTTGGATGATTTGGAGGGTTTGGCTGAAGTATTACTGAAAAAACAAAAGCAAGGAAAGAAATTTATTCTATTAGGTGTTACCTATGCCTTATTGGATTTAGCAAAAAGCTTCCCCCAAAACCTGAGTGATGGAATTATTATGGAAACGGGCGGTATGAAGGGTAGAAGAAAAGAAATGCTGCGCGAAGAAGTTCATCTGATATTGAAAAATGCATTTAATATTGAAAAAGTACATAGCGAATATGGAATGACCGAACTTTTGAGCCAGGCTTACTCCAAAGGTGATGGGAAATTTGTTTGTCCCCCCTGGATGAAAATCCTCGTAAGAGAAACAACAGATCCTTTTCATATAGTAAAAGAAGGGAAGGCCGGAGGAATAAATTGTATTGATTTAGCAAATATCGACAGTTGTGCCTTTATTGAAACCCAAGATTTGGGAAGAAAAATTGCCGAAAATGAGTTTGAAATTTTAGGACGATTTGATAATTCTGAAATACGGGGTTGCAATTTAATGGTCTTTTAATAAGTTTAAGGCTTGAAGTTTTACCAAAATAGCAAATAGAAATTCTACATAAATGAAATTACTAAGAATAGCACTTTTTACCTTTTTGATGTTTTTCATAAACACCACCCAAGCGCAGTTAATGGAAAGTCAAACAAAAATAATGGCTAGCCGTGGTGGGGAAGAATCCTTTCAATTGGAAGCGGATGTTGAAGTTTATTCCTATCCTTCAGATGGAGTATGGGCGAAAATTTCTCGCGAAGCCTGGATTAAAAAAGAGGATTTAATTGGAGAGGAGTTTTTAGCGGAAGACACTGAACTTCTTGATAAAGAAGGAGAACTTATTGGAAAAACCATAGCGGAATTGAAGGTTAGTAAAAAGAACTTGGTGGAAGGTTTTAGGGGAAAAGACCGATATCAAATATTAATAACGGGATATGTATATAAGTCAAAATTTAAGGACCAAACTATAGCAGAACAAAGGGTTACCGAAATTTTGGCGATCAAAAATAAAACTCAACAAAAAGAGGCATTTCAAGAATTATTTGAAATCCTCCATTTTGAGAAAAAGGAATATGAAACCTTTACAGCTTATGGTTTATTTGAGAACCACAAAACATTAAAGGAAGACAAGGACTTTAGAATGATTGTTATTTTTAGAGGATCCTCCATGGTAATTGGTGTTTTTACAAATAATGGTCACACTGTTTCGGCGCCAAAAATTAAAGATACTTTTGAGGAAGAAGAACAAAAAGGAATTTATATCTTAAAGCTTCCTGCCAAACAAAAAGAAATAGTAGAACAAGAAATTCGCTACGATTTTATCGGATTATAAAAAAAGGATAAGCCTTGCCTGGAGACAAGACCTATCCGATTTCCCATGTTTTATCGAATTACAAGCTTTCGCAAATAACTTTCCTTAGTAGTATTAATTCGAACATGGTATATTCCCGCATTTAATGTTTGAAGTTCTATTGTTTCTGGTTGTGAGCTGCTTATTATCAATCTTCCCAAATTGTCAATTATCTCCACAGATTTTATTTCATTAATATGAGTAAACTGAAGATGATCGCCTCGTTTTATTGGATTTGGATATAATTGCGGACCCTCTGTTTTTATTTGCTCCAATAAGCTGATATTATCCTTGTTCACCGTAAATACAGCATCAGAAGTGTCGCCTCCAAAGGCCATTAAACAAGTGGTGGAGCTAATATTCGGGATGTTCCAATAAAGGCGTTCGTTTGGCAGAAAATCATCACCAACCCAAACCCAAGTCTGACCACTATCTGCCGAGAACATTGCATTATTGTTTGCATTCATATTTCCATTTCCATCCCAGAATACAGAATCCAAAGTTCCTCCAAGAAATACTTCTCCTCCATTGGGGGAAAGCAATTCTAATGGTCCAATCGGCCCTAATTCAAAAATGGCGTTTGAAGTGTCGGAAATAGTATTGTCACCGGTTTCCACAATTCGTATGAAACAATTAATACTATTCCATGCAGGTGTGTTCCAAATGTATTTCCCAGTATTGGGTATTGAATCGTCAACTAATTGCCAGTTCAATCCATTGTTTCTGGAAAAATAAATATCCAACATGCTAACCATTCCGCCACTAGTCCAAGAAATACTATCCATAGCGTAGGCTTCAATTAACTCCCCGCCATTAGGATGATTAAGATTGAGAACATGGGCAGGACTGATACTGAAAACAGCATCTGAGGTATCAAGCCCATTGCCAAGGGACGTGTCTGCTATTCTTACTAAACAATTTAAACTGCTGGCATTGGGAACAGTCCATGAATAGGTACCATCGTTAATTTCATTGGAAGAAATTGGAAGAAACGTTTGTCCAGAGTCAACACTATAACTAATATCCACCGCATTCACGGGGCCTAAGCTCGTCCAGGTAATGATTTTGGTATCTCCGGTAATCAACTGTTCACCGCCATTGGGATTGGTAACAAAAACTTCCGAACTTATTTGGTTGATGGAGAAGCTTAAATCCACGGTATCTGAAATAGCATTATTGGAACTGTCTACCACAGCAAATAAACAATGAGGGGCAGAAACGTTAGGCACCGTATAGTAATAACTGGAATAGGAACTGCCAATATTATTATTTAAACCATTTGCGAAGCTGTTCCATGTAGCTCCACTGTCTAGAGACAAAAAGATTTCAACCCCATCTATGCTTCCCGTAGAATTCCATCTTACAAAAGAAGAACTCAAACCATTAATACTTTGAGCATGATTTGGGTAAATGATTTCCAAACTTCTCGGTTCAATACTAAAATAGAAGCTGGTCTCATCAAAAATTTGGGCATCCGAAGAGTTTACAATTCGAATTAAGCAATCCTCTGAATGGGCGGTAGGAACGGTCCAAATAAAAGATCCTGTATTGGCCAAATTGGTAGTGATACTTTGAAAAGTAAGTCCTGCATCAATACTGTAAAATAAATCCACCTGACTAACGCTACCTGTTGTACTCCAGGTAATAGGAACTTGATCTCCAGGAGAAAAAATACTAAAAGGAGCTGGGGTACCTAGGTTAAACCAAGACGTTGGGCAAGTTTTGGTTTCGGTAAAAAGGGAATTTACTTCCGTTGTATTTAAGTTTCCAGAATAAAAATTTATATCGTCAATTCCTCCTTCGTAATAAAAATTGCCACAGGCTGTACTATCCGATTTAATCTGAGAACCAAAGCCAAAGCATGCTGGTCCATTTTGAATATCGCCTAAAGTTCCACCACTACCTCCACTCACTAAAGTTTGAAGAACGTCATCTATATAAATTTCAATTCGGTTTTGGGCATTGCTTTGGATACTTCCGTCGTAATTTAATACCACATGATGCCAACCTGAAGTAGGAATTACACCACTCGCCTGACTGATATCATAATTTCCAAATCCTAAAGAATAATGGCTCACAAATTGAATTTTTCCTAAAGAAGTCAGGTTTAAACTGAGTTGTCTTCCAACTTCACCGCAATTGCCATCGGAGCTTTTGGACCAAATAATCCCTGAATTTCCTCCACCATTACGTGTTACCCATAAACTAATGGCAAAACTCGTATCCGGTGTGGCCAAAACAGTGTCAAAAACATCCCCCATATTGATATAGGCATCATTTCCATTTTCAAACATCATTGCATGGTTTTTACATCCAAACCGGTCATTAATAATCTTTGTTCTGTAGCGTTCCCCTTGAATGTTACCCAAATCATCATTAGGCAATCCTTCGTTAAAATAGAATTTGGCCAGCAATTGAGAAGTTGATGGCTGTGGATTTATAGAGAATACGGCGTCACTTTCGTCGCTGGTAGTACCATCGGAAATTCGTATTAAAGCCTTATCGCTCATTTGATTTGGAGCTTGCCAGGAATAGGGAGAGCTCAGGTTGGAACCAATTAATGTCCAAGTAGCACCACTATCTAAGGAATAAAAAAGGTCTAATATCCCAAAGGTTCCGGTTTGGTTCCAGCTAATAGAATAGTTATTTCCAAAGGTGAAATTCTCCCCTCCATTAGGGTAAGTGAGCATGAGTAAATTTGAAACTTGGAAAGTAGCATCACTAGTATCGCCAATTGTATTATTGGATTTTTCGCTGATTCTAATCAAATAGTCGTTGGATATTGCGCTGGGAATGGTCCAATTATAAATACTATCATTTACCTCACCCCCAGCAATTAAATTCCAAGAAATACCATTGTTGGAAGAATAATAAAGATCTACCGAATCTACAACACCAGTGCTTGTCCAACTTATTGGGTGAATAGCCCCAGGAAGTAAATTTTCTCCACCATTTGGGGAAATCAGGGTCAGGGATTTTGGCGCTTGAAATCCAATATTGAAAGTGGTATCTGAAATGTCGAATTGAGTGTTGTCGAAATAACCAGTTACCCTAAAACGAGCAAGGCTTGTCATACTATTTGGGCTAGTCCAGGCATAGCTTCCTTGGTTGGAAATATAAGCACCAATTGCTGTCCAAGTGACACCATCATCTAAACTATAATCTAGATTTACCCTTGAAGAAAAGCCATTGGTATTCCAAGTCAAATTATAGCTTGTTAGTGGGTCCAAAAATTCTCCACCATTTGGATAGGTGACTTCAAACATGGAAGGGAAAATTTTAAAATCTGCTGCACTGCTATCTATATAATTAGGATTATCCTTATCCACAATTTTCACTCTACAGTGTAGGGAGTTTTCATCTGGAATAAGCCAGGAATAGGTCCCAGTATTGGGAACGGAATCATTAATTAAAACCCATGTAGACCCACTATCTACTGAATAATAAAGCGAAACCGTATCGCCAGTTGTACTTGTTTTGCTCCAGGAAATTGGAGAGTAAGACCCCTTGAAATGTGAGGTATTGGGGTAGGGGTTTATTAGAAAAAGTTTGCTTATGGTAAAATCTCCAGCTGAGGAATCGCTTAAGGTTCCATTTTTTTCACGAAGTTTTACCCTTACGGTTGAGGATTGAATATCTGGCCAAACAGTAGGATAAGTAAAATGTTGGGACGAAACTCCTGTTTGCCAAAGAGTCCAAGTAGAACCGCTGTTTGTAGAAATAAATAAATCCAAACTATCCACAAACCCCGTGGTAAGATATTTTACCCTTCCTGATTTTTCGGCACCATATTTTTCTCCGCCAACGGGTTCGGTTATAATTATAGATCTGGTTCCGTAATTAATGGTAAAAACACTGTTGCTTGTATCGGCAATTCCTGGTAATCCCATGATGTGTAGCTTTACCAAACAGGTATTAGATACTTTGTGGAGGGGAATGACCCAAGGAAAAGCTCCGTCGTCCAGAGCCCAATCTGCAATATTCGTCCATGTTACACCACTGTCTAAGGAATAATCCATTAAAATTTGAAGGTTTAAACCCGTTAAATTATTGGAGTTGGTCCATTGTAGAGAAACAGAATCTCCCTCAGTAAAAGTTTCTCCACCATTTGGCGCAATAAGGCTTATAGTTTGAGGAATTGAACTAATACTGTACCCATAAAGGATTTGATTAATTCCGGCATTTGCGGCATCTTTTATTTGAAGCCTAATATTGTTGGAACTATCGTTGGGAACTGTCCAATTATAAGAGCCCGTATTGGCAATTCCACTGGCAATACTTACCCAAGGCCCCCAGTCTTTTGAATAGGATAAATCCACCAAGGGAATAGGAGTTCCAGTGGCCGACCATGTAATATTTG
>CAKZNE010000017.1 GCA_937129395.1 uncultured Cryomorphaceae bacterium
AACGGAATAGAAATAGATGTTCCTTATTTGTATACTACAATTGGGATAAAAAGAAATTCCCGGTAAGTGTTCAACTTCGTTCTGGGATACAAAATGATTTTGAAGTTTATAATGGTCAATTGCTAACCTATACAAGGGGAAGAATAAAAGTAAAATACAAAGACCTAAAAGATTCTAAACCCTTTGTAGCCTATGAATCGTTTTATCGGTTTAATGCTAAAAATGAATTCCGAACTCACAGATTTACAGCTGGTCTTGGTTGGGATTTAACAGAAAACCTTGAACTTACTGGATTCTATAGAGTAGAACAGGAAATTAATGTAGATGAACCCGAACGCCAACATGTGGTTGGGTTTATGTTTAGTTATTCCTTCAAATATTAGTTTTTTCCTCGTCGGATTTGATGATTTTGGCCAATGGTTTTCTTATTAATAGAAAACTAATAATTGTTAAAATTGAACCTAAAGCAAATGGAGCACCTGGAAAATAATACGCCTCCGATTGGGAAAATACTTTAAAAAGGGTAGTCATTAAGGGCGGACCAATAATGGAACTTAGGGCAATAAGACTGGTTAAAGCTCCTTGTAACTCACCTTGTTCATTAGAAGGTACTTGGTTGGAAATAACTCCTTGCAATGTAGGTCCCGCAATGCCACCTAAACAATAGGGCAGGATAAAAGCATAAATCATCCACCCTTCTAGTGCCACAGAAAAAAGGAAAAGTCCAATGGACCAAAACAACATTCCTGTATAAATAGTCCACTTTTTTCCAAGTTTTTTTAAAGCGACTCTTATCAGACCTCCCTGAACAATCGCCACGGTAATTCCTACAATACTAAGGGAAAGGCCTACATCTCCACTATCCCAACCATATTTGAATTCGGTATAAAAAGTCCATGTGGATTGAACAGATTGACCCGCAACATAAACCAAGAAAAAGGATAGTACCAAACCAATTATTAAAGGGTATTTGGATAAGTGCTTCAAAGCTTTTCCTGGAACCAATCTTTTGTATTCAATATTTCTTCGATTCTCAGGTTTTAAGGATTCCGGAAGGACGAAATAGCCGTAAATCAAATTGAGAAAACTCAGTCCTGCGGCAAAAAAGAAAGGTAACTTAATATCAATTTCGGCAAAGAATCCCCCAATTGCTGGTCCAATTATAAACCCCAAACCAAAGGCCACTCCAATAATTCCAAAATTTTGAGCTCTTTTTTCCGGAGTACTTACATCTGCTATATAAGAATTGGCAACAGTAATACTTGCGCCACAAATGCCGGCAATAATCCTTCCTACAAATAGCCAAAACATGGTTGGAGCAAAAGCATGAAAAAGGTAATCTAAACCCAAGCCCAAAAGAGAAATTAATAAAATTGGGCGTCTTCCAAATTTATCACTCAATTCTCCCATTATTGGGGCAAAGAGAAACTGCATAAAGGCATAGGTAAAAAGAAGACCGCCACCATAGGTTGCTGCTTCACTTAAGCCTTCACCTGTAAGGTTTGTAACCAATTCCGGGATGGCTGGGATAATTATTCCAATACCAATAATATCAATAAGAACCGTAACAAAAATAAAACCTAAACTGGCATTTAATTTCTTGGACATGAATAAAAATTGGCCCAAAAATAGGTTTCCAAAATTTTAGAATCCCAAAAAATCTTAAAAATTTTTAATTTAGAAAATGCACAAAAGGTTATTATTGCCAAATGAAAAATATTGCCCTGCTTTTATTTCTTATTATAATTCTAGGATCCTGTAATATTAGCCCAGAGCTCCAGCCTTTACCACATTGGGAAGAAGTTAATAGTCCCTATAAATCCTCACTCAGAGGTATCGCTGCCATCGATAGTTCCACTTGCTGGGCTAGCGGTTCAAATGGTAAAGTTATTCTGACTTTGGATGCAGGAAAAACCTGGTTTGATCGATCCATTCCAAGTTTGGACAGTTTGCAATTTCGAGATATTCATGCTTTTGATAAGGATAATGCAATTATTCTTTCGGCGGGCTTACCAGCGGTAATTGCACAGACGAGTAATGGAGGAAGGGATTGGATAATTTCCTATTTCAGCAAAGAGAAGGGCTTATTTTTTGACGCCATGGATTTTTGGGATAAAAAAAGAGGAATTGCATTTAGCGATGCTAAAGATTCTACTCTTTATATAATGACTACAGATGATGGAGGTGAACATTGGAAGGTTTTGGCAGACTCCCTTTGTCCACAAGTATTCCCACAGCAAGGCGGGTTTGCAGCTTCTGGCAGCTGTTTAATTTCCTATTCAAATGGCCAAGCAATTATTGGATTAGGTGGCCCTGAAGCAACAATTTTGCAAACAGATGACTTTGGAATGACATGGCGAAAATCTAAAAGCCCGCTGGATGCTGGCGAAGCTTCAAAAGGAAATTTCTCCTTTTCTGAATATAACAATCAACTTTATGTTGTTGGTGGTGATTATTTAGGTGATTCTTTAAGCATCAATACCATTGCAAAAAGTGAGGATAATGGTCAGTCCTGGCAGTTAATTCAAGATACCGCTGTGGCGGGGAAATACAGGAGCAGTATTGTACAAATTGATGAAAAAAGAATTATTGCCGTAAGTAGAACAGGCACCTCCTACTCTCTTGACTCTGGCTTAAGCTGGAAATCAATTAAGGGGAATTACTTTAGTTTAAGTAAAGGGAAAAACGGATTTGTATGGGGATCAGGAGCCAACGGTAAGGTGGCAAGGCTTATTTGGGATTAATATTTTACAAACTGTCGAAATAAAATTCCATTGGTTCAAAATAATGTTCCAGCCATCCTTTTTTATAAGATTCCCCTTGTCCTTCTGGGATATTTGTGTGCTGTAATTTTAAGAGGCAGCCTCCCTCCCTTTCAAATAATTCAATCTTCAATTCAGAATCTTCATCTTGGTCGCTAAACTCTGTGGTTCTCCACGTTTGAACAATTTTTTTATTGGCTTCCAACTGCATTATAGTGCCTTGAATATATCCATCCCAAGTTTCAAATTCATAGCCTACACTATTTTTAATATCAGCAATCCCGCCAGTCATCGCTTCATGTTTTTTTGGATCTAACCAGCAATTGTAAACTTCTGAGGAGCTAAGCTTAAACTCAAATTCCAAATCAAAACTTTCTTTCATTTTAAGACTATTATTTTATTCAAAATTGAATCCAATGAAAATGTATTTTTGCACAACATTGAAATGATTCAAAAATGAAAAATATACTTTTTTGCCTTTCCTTCCTAATATTCGGGATTTCTTGCCAAAATAGCGAAACCGTAAAAAGCCCAGAGCCACAAAAACAAACCAACAAAACCCAAGAAGTCGTCGTGAGCGAGGATTCTATTTTTGCAACCAAAATACCTCCCGTTTTTCGACTAGATACAATAATAGATTTTGATTCAATCGTTTCAATCCAAGTTCGAAATGACAAGGGGTTACATGACCTAAACCCAGATAAATGGGATGAAATTGAATACACTGTTCAACAATCAATTTATATTTATGGATTGTTATGCCAACGCCAAAAAAACGCTTTGATTTTTACCATGTTAAATGGAAATGAGATTGAAGGATATTTTTGCAGTGGCCATATTAATTTCTCAAATTCAAGAATTCATGGTAGTTTCCGCTTAGGCAGTGTCATTGACATAGAGTCGCTATAGGAAAAGCTAAAACAAAGAATTATGAACGAAAAACTAAGTTTACTTTCCGAGTTGGTAAAACTGGCAAGAGTTGATTCAGAAATTTCAGCCATGGAACTCGAATTTATCCAGCAAATAGCCCTGATGCTTGGATTGGAAAAAGATCATGTAATGCCGCTTATTGGTGAAAAAATCGCCTATAAAGCACCAAAATCTGAGTTTGAAAGGATAGTACAGTTCCACCGCCTGGTACTATTAGCCAATGTGGATTTACATATTGATGGGGAGGAAATAATTGCCCTGCAAAAAGCGGGAATAAAACTTGGCCTTAGGCCAGAAGCCATTAATGCCGTATTAAACGAAATGACAAAACATCCAAACGGAATGGTTCCTACAGAACGAATGATAGAGATTTTCACAGCATATCACAATTAAAAAAAGCCCCGAAATGGAGCTTTTTTAATTTATGCTTATGATGGAACTAGTCCACCCTTATTTTTATGCTTCTTTTTGTGGAGTCTACTTTAAAAATTGACTTTTTATAGTTTGGAGGGCCAAATCTATTTTTTCCATTTTCGGACATTCCATAAGGCTCGTTTGGGATGCCCATTTTACTCATATCCAATTGCCCATTTTCATTTTTATCATGTAGAACAAAAGCGGTATACTCTCCATCAGGCATATCTTCAAAGCTAATGGTAATACTACCCTTTTGTGCTGAAACCGTTTTTGACACATAAGATTTCTTTAAAAAACCCTCTTCAGTATTGAAAATATCTATTTGAATATTTCCAGTTTCAGACTTTACATTTTCAACCGTAATGGTGAAGGTTGCAGTTTCTATTTCTTGAACGGATTGGCTTAATAAGCTAAGGCTAAAAATTAAATTAATTAAAAACATAGGTTCGATTTTTTATTTGTTGGTACAAATGTGCCCCTTGTGTGGATTTTGAAAAAAAAAACATAACCGATCTAAAGGAATCCTTTTCTGGAATGTCGAAATTTACCGATGAAATGAAAAGTGAAATGGAGAGAATTGAAATTAAAAATAGAAAGGATATAGAATTTCTTGTGAGAAGCTTTTATAATAAGGTGAGAAAAGATGAATTAATAGGAGATTTTTTCAATTCTGTGATCGGGAGTGAAGAGAATTGGGAAAATCATTTTCAGAAGCTGACTGATTTTTGGCAAACCAATTTGCTTAACGAACAAGCTTATAAGGGATCACCGATGCAAGCTCACCAAAAGATGGATAAGGAAACGGGAAACCAAATTGAACAAGAACATTTCGATCGTTGGTTAAAACTATGGAAGGAAACTGTTGAGGAATTGTATATCGGAGAAAGAGCCGACAGGGCATATAGTAATGCTCAAAACATTGCCACCTTTATGCTGTTAAAAATGAAAATGGTAAGAAACTAAAAAGCCCCCTAAAAAATTAGAGGGCTTTAAAAATTCAATAAGAACAATCCTTATTCTACTGTAATAATATAAGATTGATTCAAATCCTTTTCATCTTTAAGGTTAAGAGTGTACAATCCTTTTGCAAGATCTTCGATATTAATTTTTGTTTCCGAATTTTCTAAATAAGAAAGTTTAAGCAACTGACCTGTAAGTGAATAAAACTCAACTGCGACTTTTTCCCCTAAATATTTTGGGTCAATTTCTATATTAATTTCTGAAGTGGCTGGGTTTGGAAAAATTGAAATTTCTAAATCCTTGGAATTCAAATCTTCCTCCATGCTTATGATGCTGGACATTGATACTTGGTAAATATCCGCTTGGGAAACTGAAAATCTGTCCTCCCCAAAAGCAAAGTAGGCGTTATTTCCTACTACAAAAGAACCTGGAGCCCAACGTCCTCCAGATGGGCAATCTGGTAATTGATTCCATGTATCTGTTCCAGGCGTATAGGACCAGACCTCATTATTTGTTGGTGTAGCATGCGATTGATTTTGACCCCCAACAATATATCCTTTTCCATTATAGGCAAAATGTGCCCCTGCAACTCTTGCATAACCTGGGAAATCGCCCATTTTAGTCCAAATATCTGTGCTTGGATCATACTTATACCAATCATCATAAATTGTATTTACCCCAGAACTTGTATTTCCATGTCCTAGTCCAACAAATATTTCATTGCCAGCTACAAAGTAGTATGGGTGATGTCTTCTGTCCCCCGGGAAATTTGCCTTTCTGGTCCAATTATCACCAGCAATATCATATTCCCACCAATCATTTAGGTTGGATGAACCTGAAGATCCTAATCCAACATATATTTTTCCATCCTTTGCCACAAAAGCTGGATGGTATCTGGCAGTGAAGTTTAAACTTTTCAAGGCTTTCCATGCCTTAGTTTGAGGGTCATATTCCCATAAATCTCTTAAAACAGAATTATTTCCGGCAACGCCAAAACCTACATAGCCTTTTCCTTGATGGTTTAAGCCTACAGCAAAACCTCTATTGGGTCCGGCAAAATCTGGCAACGAAATCCATGTGTCGTTGGATTCATCATATCTGTAAAAATCATTGAGCATTTGACCACTATTCGTTACACCTGTTACACAGTAGGCTGTATCGTTAATGGTGAAAAAACAAGGATGATGTCTTGCGGAACCTGGAAGATCATTTACTTGAAACCAGCCTTGTCCAAAGGAGTTTAGGCTTAGTACCACCGCGAAAATTGAGAATAATAATTTTTTCATTTAGAATGTTTTAATAGGACTCCGAAAATACTAAATGATAAAGGGAAAATTGACGAATAGCCGACAAATTTGTTTTTCAATAAATTTTGGTTTTGAAAACTAATTTCACTCCTCTTTTGTTGAGGAGTCTTGCCTGGAAACACGGATTAGAAAATTATATCCGAAATAGATTAAAAAGAAAAGAATAAAGATTACTCCAGAAAACTTAAGGATATTAATAAGGCTGTCATACCTCGTAATTTCCTCGAAGTTGTGAGATTTTAAATACCAATAGAAGCCACCCAAAATTGACAATATTAAAACGGCAGCCGTATTTTTTAGGTGCTTCAAAGCGGTACTTTCAAAAAATAATTACTGAGAAATATCTTCGTTAATTGGATCATTAGCCTTGTTATCCAGACTAAAAACAAAATTGATTATAAAGTAAACGCTGGAGAATACTAAAAACAAGATGGATGTCATCATCAATATTTCAAAAACATTTGCAAAAATACTTTCCTCTTTAACATTCCCATCCAAATAAAAACCTATTATGCCCATAAATGAGGCGAGCAAGGCAGTAATCTTAATGTTTCGTTTGTGCTTGTTCATTGTTTCGGTTTTTTGTTAATGATTGCTCCTTAACGATGTTCAGTTTAATCGTGTCCTAATATTAGGAAATTAGAACGGAACAATCACACATAAAATTCTAAAATTATTGAAGGAATCTCGTAATTTATTAACAATACCTCCATTTTAGAAACTCAACAAAACACCTACAAACACTGAGCCTTTGATAATCAGGCTCGTAAGCAAGCTTGTCTTTGAATTCTATTTCTAAACAAATTGAAATTTAAGGTTAAAGCACTTTTTGCAAGATTTTTATACTAATCCAATAGGTTGGTTTTATACCCTCAACACCTAAACTTCCTGAGGATAAAGTACTTCCAGTAGCCAAAGGATTATCTGATGCATAATAAGCGTAAGCGGTTTTTACATTTTCCCCAACACTTTTTCTAATTTTACTCGCACTTTGAATTGCCTTTTGATAATGTGCACCTTCCATTTCTAGGCCAACAGAGCGCCAAGTTGACTCTGAAAAGTGATGTAAAACGTCTTTATTTTGAAGTGAAGTCCCTAAAACGGTAATCATTGTTCCTTCAAAAACTGGAATACCTACATCTTCAAAATCAGTGGAACTCAATTCATTTTGCAAAGGATAATTATCGCCTGTACCTTCAAAAACATGTGCTGTAGGAATCATTATATCTCCTTTTTTTCCTTGAAGAATCCCGGCCTTCCCCATTACTGAAACAGATTTAACATTAAGCGAAAAACCCAATTCTTCATTTTCACCTTCATAGGATTTCAAAAGCTCATCCATACATTCATAAGCTTGTTCACCAAAAGCATAGTCCATTATTAATAAAAGTGGGGATTCCTCCTTATTAATATTCAAATCAATTGGAATTGTTTTCAAATCCACCTTCGCCAAATCAATAAATTGAACACCTAGGTTTGTCCCTGATGTATCGTCCAATTCAAAAAGACCGTGTTTATGTGCATAGGATTTAATTTCCTTCATGCACTCAGGATGCTTACTTGTATAATCCGCCAATTCCATAATATTGGAAAAGGACTTTGTTTTTAAAGCTCCAAAACCATAAATAAGATTTACAAAACTGTGAAGATTAGCACTGATAATATGCAAAGGCCTTCCCTCCCATTGGTTTTTTAATAAACAAGATTTTATTTGATTGGCCCAACTTTCCGCGTAAATATGATGACCAATAACATTTCTCAACTCCGCTGAAAAAATGATTTCCTTTTTATTTTCCTTTAGGGATTCATCTATGGCAACCTTACCCAACCAATAAACCAGATGATATAAACTGTGATTTCCTGAGCTTTTGTCAAATTTCTCTACAGCCGCTTTGGTTTCAGCCACTGTTCTTCCCAATAAATTACTCAGATAAACTAAGGCTCTTTTTGAATCTACTTCTTCCCCATCCTCCTCATTTAATACAATTTGCTCGATATTTTTCCAATCGGCCGTCAGTTTTTTCTGAACTAAGGCATGCCTCATAATTTTGGCCGCCTCTATATATAAAAAGGTAAGGTGGGTTAAAATATCATAAATATCACTTCTACCCCGCGTCATTTCCACATACATCCGATCCGAATCTATCCGATAACAATTCCTTCTTCTTTTTAAAGGAACTATTGCCTCATGCCCACTTTCTTCAAATCCTTCTCGCGCCACCAAATGAATCAAGCGACACTCCTCAATTCCCTTTGGAAGTCTTTCTGTAACATATAGCAAACCCTCCAATTCCACCCTTTCAGGATCCGCCATAGAGCCATAAATCTCTGGTTGAAGGTCCATTAGAGATTTCACTAGGGCTTGTCCGCTTAAACCCATAGGCTTATAGGCTCCACGAGTAATTAAATGTCGCATACTAATGTAAATCCTCTCTATCGCTGCTCTGGATTCTCTCGAACCTTTTTTAGAATATGTCATATATAAATATTGTTATTTCTTATTATCAATGTCTTTGGTTTTAAGATATCGTACTTAACCCATCTAAAAACAAAAAGACTCCAAATAAATTTTGGAGTCTATTAATAATACAATAATAGGTTTAATTACATCTGTGGAGTAAAGAAAAAATCTTCTCTAACAATTTTTCCATCTTTTACATTATAAACAGCAATTTCTTCCATATCCATACGTGGCGCCCCTTTAAAAGTGACATCCATTTTCATAGAAACCGAAAAGAAATTTTCTGCAACAATTGGCTTTGAAACCACAACACCATGAAAGGCTTCAACAGATTCGTTGAATTGCTTTTGTTTTAAACCCACAGCTTCCTTTCCTTGAACCAAAGCATCGGGAAAACCATCTGGTTCTTTACTAATGATATCATCGCTATATAATTCCTCAAATGCTTTATCAAACTGTCCTTGTCCGCAAAGTTCTGCGAGTCTATCCGCTACTTCTTGTGTTGTCATTTTTATTGATTTTAGTTTCTCTAAAACTAGTAATTATAATTCATTTTAAAATTTAGAATCCTAAAAATTTTCATGTATTTAGATGAAAAGGAAATTGCCCAATCATTTAAGAAATCTAAATTTGACCCAAATTCAATTATGTCAATTTTTCCAGAATTAATAAGTAAGGAGCTTTCCTTAAATCTAAAATCCGTTGAGGCTGTTCTCAATTTACTTGAAGAAGGTGCTACCATTCCATTTATTGCTCGATATAGGAAGGAAAGAACCAATGGCTTGGATGAAGTTCAAATCCAAAACATTTCAGAAACCTTTGAGAGCTACAAGGAAATTCAAAATAGAAAAAACACCATTCTAAAATCAATCTCCGAACAAGGAAAATTGGAGGCTCAACTGGAAAAACAAATAATAGAATGCTGGACAAGTTCTGTGTTGGAAGATCTTTATTTACCCTTTAAACAAAAAAGAAAAACCAAGGCCGATATTGCCAAAAAGCGCGGATTGGAGCCGCTTGCAGGTTCTATTATGAAACAAAACCTGGACGACCCAGAATCCTATGCTATTCGATTTCTCAATGATGAAATCAGTACTGCGGAGGAGGCGATTTCGGGAGCAAAGGACATTATTGCCGAATGGATAAACGAAAGGGCCTATGCACGAAATATTATCCGACAAATGTTTGCCCGTACTGCCATTATCGAATCTAAATTGGTAAAAGGAAAAGATGAAGATGGCCTTAAATACAAGGATTATTTTAAGTTTTCTGAAAGTTTAAATAGAAGTCCTAGCCATAGGATCCTTGCGATAAGAAGGGCTGAATCTGAGGGAATATTAAAAGTTGGAATCTCCATTGATAAGGATTTGGCCTATGAAAAACTGGAAAGGATTTTTATAAACTCGAGAAATGAATGTGCATCCATTATTAAGGATGCAATCCAAGATTCTTATAAAAGATTGATAAAACCCTCCATCGAAACTGAATTTAAAAACAGCTCAAAGGAAAAAGCAGATTTAGAAGCTATAAAAGTTTTTGCTGAAAATTTGCGCCAATTATTATTGGCACCGGCATTAGGACCAATAAGGACTTTGGCCATAGACCCTGGTTTTAGAACAGGTTGTAAAGTAGTCTGCTTAGATGAAAACGGAGGCCTACTTCACAATGAAACCATTTACCCTCACCCACCACAATCAGAAAACACCAAAGCGGCCTCAAAAATTGGAAATTTAATTGAAGCCTATAAATTGGATGCTATTGCAATTGGAAATGGCACTGCTGGACGAGAAACGGAGCGTTTTATTCAAAAATATGTTCGG
>CAKZNE010000018.1 GCA_937129395.1 uncultured Cryomorphaceae bacterium
AGAACAGACTATGGTTTTCAACTCGGTCTCAAGGAGTTTTTTGGATTAAAAATGATACGATTCATATTCCAAAATTTAATAAGGACCTTCTAAAATTAATTAAGGGGCAATGGGTGGATAAGCTTTATGTTGATGAACATGACAGCATTTGGTTATCAACCTTCGTTTCGGATTCAATATATTTTAAAGCCAAAGTTGGTTCTGAAAAAATCATCACAAAGCCCATAACATATAAGAATCAATGTAAAGATTTGGTATATTTTGTTCAAAAGGATGGTTTTTGTGTTTTTTCAGGTGGATCAAAAGCAATTGTACCTGATAGCCAAGCCCATTGTTTGAACGATACCTCTTTTGTAAAAGGAAATAAAGATCTGCAAGTAACCTTTAAGGCTGTGGAAAATTTTTCTAGCCTTTCTCTAAAGGAAGGGGAATTAATATCCACTAAATCCCGGTATAGGGTTTATTTTTCCAATGGGAATAATGGTTTTGAATGGTTTTCTATTCGAAATAAATTATTCCATATAGATAAAAAAGGAAAGATTCGTTTGATTAAAAATTATCCTGATCAAATCTTGGATATTTTTCAGGATGGCACAAGATTAATTGTTTCCGTTGGTGAGGGCGGTCTTTTGGTTTATGAGAGTAGAGGAAACGATTTAACTGAAAAGGGCCGCTATTTCAACAATTCCAATGTTTCTCATATCAGCAAGGATAGAAGTGGGAATTATTGGTTTTCAAATATTAATGAAGGCCTTTTTAAATTGAGCTCTTTTGATACAAAGGCAATTGGTATTGACCCTAAATATGCTCAGATTAAAAATATTTCAAAACCTTGGAGTTTTAGAAACGATAGTTTGCTTTTTTTAGTAAATGACAGTCTTTTCATTTTTAAAAAAAATCAAGATCAATTTAATTTGGTTGATGCACAATTTATTGATAAACCAAAGGACCTAAAAAGCCCTCCGAAAATAATTTGGGATTCTAAAAACTCCCTTTTTGCTCAAGGCTGGTCCTGGGATTTTAAGAACAAAAAGTTTTTTAATTATTTCGACAATTTGGGTGCCCAAGCTAAATGGTTTACCGAAAAAGATGGTGGACTGGAGATTTATGATTTATCCGATGGATTCCTGATCAGTAGGAAGGAAAAAATCAAATTTGATTCTCGAGATCAGGGCTTTAATAGGAGAATTCGATCTATTTTATATTTAGATTCCAATCATTTTTATGTTGGAGGCCTACAATCTTTATATGAATTCAAAAATGGCCAGCATTCAGATTTAGGTTTAAAGGATCAACGACTTAAGGTTAGAGTAGAGGATATTAAAAAAGGCGTGGATGGAAATTTGTGGCTTGCAACCAGGGGATCGGGGCTTGGAGTGTATAATGAGGATAGCCTTTATTTCATCTCCAAAGAACAAGGCCTGAGTAGCAATTTGGTAAATAAAGTTTTTATCCTTGAGGATCAAATTTTTGTAGCTACCAATAAAGGATTGGACCGGATATTCACCAATTCCAATGACACCAAAACTATTAAATCAATATTTAGTCGTGGAAATGGAAGCCTAGCTCTGATTGATAATTTGCACAAAACGGAAGGAGGAATAATTGTCCAGAATGGAAACGAGATCTCCTTTTTGAGTGATGAGTTTTTGGATCACTCACCTTTTTCTCCTTCTGTAATTATCACTCAAATGACCATTTCTGGTAATCCACAAATTTTGGATACCAACAAAATCTATGAATTGCAAGCTTCAGAAAATAATCTTGGTTTTGCCTTTAGAATAAATGCCCTTCAGAATGAAAATCAGCCTCCAAGGTTTCAATTTCGTCTTTTGGGTTTGTATTCCAATTGGCAATCTAGTTTTGATCAGGAAGTTCTTTTCAATGGCTTGGATCCTGGAAAATATCAATTTGAAATAAGGGTGAGGGAGGCTAATAATAAATGGTCAGAAGTTTCAAAAATTACTTTTAGGATTTCCCAACCCTTTTATTTTCAAGCTTGGTTTATTGTTTTAGGCGCACTTAGTTTTATAGGATTAATTATTTATTTTTTACGGTTTCGCAGTCTCCAAGAAGCAAGATCCAAAGAGCTAATTACTAGTAATATAAAAGCTTTAAAAAATCAGATGAACCCTCATTTTATTTTTAATTCATTAAACTCCATTCAATATTTTATTGCAACAAACCAAAAACGTGAAGCAAATATTTTTCTAGCTAAATTATCGGATTTGGTTCGAAATGTTTTGAATACCAGCGATCAATCGAGCATCAGTTTAGATAATGAAATAAAAAGGATAGAGGATTATGTACAACTTGAGAAAATGAGGCTTTCCGATTCTTTTGATTTTAAAATTGAAAATTTCCAAGAATTGGATACCAGAAAATTTCAAATCCCACCAATGCTTATCCAACCACTTATAGAAAAT
>CAKZNE010000019.1 GCA_937129395.1 uncultured Cryomorphaceae bacterium
CATTTTTATTAATGGATACAACAGAACCACTTTTAATGAGAACAGGTGGAACCCTATTAATTGTAGGGTTGCCAAAATTATAAGTTTGGTTTTCAACAGGGCCTTTTAATATCCGGGTCGTTCCTGATCCTGGATTTGAGGTAATTTCATTGTAAATAAAATCTCTTGAATTATTTCTGAGCTTTAAAATATGGAAAATCGTATTTGAATTCTCTTCAAATAAAATATTGTCAAAAGGAACATTATTATTTGCCAACAGGGTTGAGGTTGTCTCATTATTTAAACTAGTAACAAATGGGTTTGAAAAGTAATCTATGGCACTTGGGGTTGCAACCAAATTATGCCAAATCCTATTATTAGGTATACTTGCAGCGCTATTATTGGTAACATTGCTACTTGCCAAAACAATATTAATTGCCTCGGCCACTTCATCATGGGTAAAAAGATATCCTCCGGAAACATTTTCTCTTTCCACTGAGGATATTGGTAGAACATAGTTTCGATTGACAAGTGATAAGCTCGGAGATCCAAAAATACCCCCGTTAAATAACCGAGTAGTTACTTGAAGCTCCGATACGGTTAAGTTGTTTCCAATTCCTACAGCACGTGATCTACCCCTTACGACAGTGCAAAACGAACAATTTTCAATTGGGTTTATTTCCATAATTAAATTTCCAGCATTATAACTATTTCCATGTGTCGAAAATAGCGGTTGGTTTGATGAAGTGTTTCCTAGGCTAATGGCAATATTTCTTGTTTGGTTAGGGTAACCTAGTTCTTCCAATTCATTATAAAAATCTACATACTCTTGCATTGGTAGGCCATTGTTATCAATATGACTTGAAAACATTTCCTTTGCAGCCTGAGATCGTATTTCAGCAATTCTTTCTTGAACGTCCGGCACCAACCCAAAACTTATTCCGTGAGCAGTTCGCAGGAGGGCCTGCAAACTTATAGGGAAATTAACACCCTGATGAGGTGAGTCATAGGAAAAATATAAGTTGGTCTCATGGTCTTCACAATAGTCTTTTTCCATTTTGGCCAAAGTATATCGTGAAATTACACCGCCCATACTTGCGCCACCAACAACATTCAAATGAGAACTACCATTAGCCAATTTTTCAGCATTCACCCATTTTATCAATCGCCTTAAAACTTCAGCATTGTCTCTAATTGAGGCACCTCCCCTTCGCAGGAAATTTAGAACTATGACATCGTAACTATCATCTTCTAATTCTCTAATCAGTCCGTCGCTCGAGAATGGGAGACCCCGATTTAAAATTCTAAACAAATCATCTTCATCGAACATATCCAAATAATCAAATCCTTCAACAAAAATCACTGGTTTTTGAATTCCGCTATTTCCATTCCCATACAATACAAATCCTTCAGCCGTAGATAGTGGGTCGTTCCATACTGCATCATAAAAAAGATTCTCTGTTTGACTAAATAATTGAGTAACAGTTACGTCAAATGAACAATAATAATCATGAGAACCATCATTTATCTTTACCTTGATGGTCTTAATGCCAATGGCCGGATAAACGATTCCATACTCTTGGTCAAAATTTGTTGATTGCCAACCCTGTCCATCATCAAAATCAACTTCTATTGACGCGGAAAGCGGGCTTGATAAATTGCTAAAGAAAAGCTGGGAGGGAAAAATAAATTTCGATTTTGAAGAGGATTCATGCGGCCCCACAATGAAAATGGTAGATTGATCATATGGTGATTCAATTCTATTTGGATTATCAAATAATTGGCCATTCTGAAATGTGAAAAACGGATTTCCCTGTGAATCGTCCTCCCCTTTCAAATGATTAAAATCAAACAATGCCATAGCTATAGCCGTTGCTTTTTCACCGTTGTGCCAACGGTACAATTTTGACAAAGAATCCACTGGCAACAATAGTGAGTCAAGCGTATCTATCCTGGCATAAAACAATTGTTCATATGCGATTCGGAAATGATGAAATGACGAGGTATTATTCATTTGAACACTTCCATCGAAATGGCTGGGATCCAAATTCAACAACCCTTTTTCCATCAATATTCCAGTACTAATTGAAGATTTATCTATTTGGGAAAATACATTTTCCATTTGAGACCTAAGGTTTACGACAGGAATGCTGTCAACAATTGTGAGTTGACCAAAAAGACTTGGGGTTATTAATACTGAGCACAAACAAGCATAAAAAATATTTCTAAATTTTTTCATGGGTAGAGAGTTACAAATGGTTAATTATTAATTTAGGTCAAAACCTAACATCGAAGGTTCCTTGACGAATTTTTAAAGAATCTAAACTATCGTTTACATTTACCATATCGGCAGAGAACATCCCAGAAGCTATCCGGTTAATCGTATCAAACTTTGAAAAAATTAACCAAGAGTTGACATTTCCAATCGATTGAAAGGACTTAAAATCTTCAAGCCTATCATCAGGAGGCTCAATAATATAATTCAGATAGGTACCTGAATACCTTAAGGAATCTAATATGATTGTGTCAAAAGTGAAATTATTTTCTACAACAATACCCAATATTTCAGTATCGGAACTTTCAAATTCCCGCCAATGGGTTCCAATAATATTAAATGTTTTTACACCATCATTTTCATAATAATCCGAACTCAATACACTAGGAGGGCTTATCAAGCTATTAGAATAATGCCTTGGGATCCAAGGCACGCTATTAACTAAACAACCCAAGGTAAATGATCCATTTTGGGTGGTAGGGGGTAAAATTGCTGGATCCTTGGTCTTTTCTTCCTTCTGGCAACTAGTAAACACTAATAGGAGGAGAAGAAATATTAAACTTGGAGAGTGAGTTTTCATGTTCATAATTTCGATATTCGAATATACAATTTAT
>CAKZNE010000020.1 GCA_937129395.1 uncultured Cryomorphaceae bacterium
TATAGCCAAGGTTTTTCCGTTTTTAATACCAAAACTAATTTTGTTCAAAGCTCTAATTCCTGTATCTGGGTAGGTGAAGCTTACGTCCTTAAATTCAATATCCCCTTTAAGCTTCAGTTCCTCCTCATTAGGATTGCTAATTTCCGGTGTAATGCTCAAAAACTCATTGATTCTTTCTTGAGAAGCTGCTGCTCTTTGAACTAAAGAGGTAACCCATCCAATGGAGGCTACAGGCCAGGTTAACATGTTTACATAAAGAATAAACTGTGGAATTTTTCCTGCGGATATGTTGCCTTTAATAACTTCCTGTCCACCAATATAAATGGTAAGAATGGTAGAAAGCCCAATTAATAAAATCATTAAAGGGAAGAACAAAGAGTTTATCCTATAAAGCTCTTCATTTTTTGATAAATATGCGTTGGCCTCTTTATTAAAATCCTCCATTGATCTTTTTTCCCTTACATAGGCTTTTAGAACGCGAATCCCTGAAAAGGCCTCTTGCACGAAGGTGCTTATGCCACTTAATTGCCTTTGAACTTGTTCGCTTTTAATATTAATTCTGCTGCTGACGTAATAAATAGCTACTGACAAAATTGGAAATGGAGCCAATACGAAAAGAGTCAATCTTACATTGATACTAAGCATGATTCCAATTATTATAATAAGAGATATGCTTACGTTGAAGGTGTACATTATTGCTGGTCCCAGGTACATTCGTACTCTGCTTACATCTTCGCTAATACGGTTCATTAAATCCCCCGTGTTATTTCTTTTGTAAAAGGCAAGGGACAATTTTTGGTATTGTTCAAAAATTTCATTTTTTAAATCATACTCAATAAATCTACTGACTACAATTATGGTTTGTCTCATGAAAAACATGAAAATTCCTTTCAATAAGGAAGCGGCAATAATTATCAGGCCATACAAGATCAACTGACTTTTTAGATCATCGCTATCATAGTTAGGATCAGATTGAAAGCCTTCAAATGCGTCCTGAACGGTGTCAAAAGATGAGCCTACAAATTGGGCTGGGATCACACCAAAAATTACAGAAATTGTAACGAAGGCCACGCCAAGAATCAGTCTGAACCTGTATTTGTAAAAATATTTATTTAAAACCCAAAGAGACTTCATGTGTTTGTAAACTCAGAAATTTAAATTACTTTCGCGCTGCCTTCAGCACCTCAAAATTATTATTAATGGAGAGGTCAAAAGTAAGGTAATATCCCTTTTTACCCGTTATAGAATATCAATAAAAGTGATGAGCGATCTTAAAATATTGAATGAAAAAGAAATTACAGGACCAATTTTCGGTGCTGAATCTTTCCGTAACCACGAGCAACTGGTTTTCTGCCAGGATGACGAAACTGGATTAAAAGCAATTATTGGAATACATAGTACAACATTAGGTCCCGCCTTGGGTGGTACTCGTATGTGGAATTATGATAATGAATCTGATGCGATAAGAGATGTACTTCGTCTTTCACGCGGAATGTCCTTTAAAGCTGCCATTTCTGGATTAAATCTTGGAGGTGGAAAAGCCGTAATTATCGGTGACAGTAGAAAAGACAAAACCGATGCTTTAATGCGCAAGTTTGGTCAATTTGTAAACTCCCTTTCTGGAAGATACATTACTGCTGAAGATGTTGGAATTACCACTCACGACATGGAGATGGTAAAAATGGAAACTGACCATGTAACCGGAATTCCTGAGAGTATGGGGGGAAGTGGAGACCCTTCTCCTGTTACAGCTTATGGTGTTTTTATGGGTTTAAAAGCTTCCGCCAAATACAAGTGGGGTTCTGATGATTTATCTGGAAAAAAAGTATTGGTACAGGGAATTGGTCATGTTGGCGAAACCCTGGTAAAACATCTTACAGAATCTGGAGCAATTGTAACTATCAATGATATCCATGAGGACCGTTTGCAAGAAGTGAATAAGGCCTATGGAGCAACCATTTTTAGAGGTAGCGATATTTTTGAAAATGATATGGATATTTACGCTCCATGTGCTTTAGGTGCTACTGTTAATAACGAGTCCATAGCCAAAATGAACTGCCAAATTATTGCTGGTGCTGCAAACAATCAGTTGGCTAATGAGCAAATTCACGGTGAAATGCTCAGAAAAAAAGGAATTTTATATGCCCCAGATTTCTTGATTAATGCTGGTGGTTTAATAAATGTTTACTCCGAGCTTGCGCATTACGATAGGGCAGAATCATTGAGAAATACCGAAAATATTTACAATACAACATTGGATATTTTTAAAATGTCGGAGATTGAAAATATCACCACCCATACCGCAGCTTTGAAAATTGCAATGGACAGGATTAGTAAAGTAAAAGCTGAACAGGCCAAATAAGTCTAAAGAATAATTTACCATGTTGAGTCGGAGACATATTCGGATAAAGGTTTTACAAGCTCTATATGAATTAGGTAAGGATGATTCTGTTGATATAGTAGTTGGAATTCGAAAATTACAAAGGAGCATTGATCGTATATATGAACTTTTCCTTTTCGAGCTTCAGGCCTTAACTGATGTTCATCAAATTGCCCTAGAGCAGATTGAGCAAAAAAGAAATCGTAGACTTCCCAGTGAGGAGGATCTTAACCCTAATCTAAGATTTGCTGATAACCAATTTTTATGTTGGTTGGAAAACAATGATAAATTCAAATGGGGTAGTGATAGATTTAAAATTAATTGGGGTGAGGAAAAAGACATCCTAATTCGAATTTTTAAAGAATTTCAAGAAAGCCCAGAATATCAAGACTATATGTCTGCCGAGGAAAATACTTTGGCGGATGACAAAAAAATCGTAAAAATATTTTACGGTAAGCACATTGTTCACAGCGAAGTTTTTCATCAATTGTATGAGGAAAAGGAACTGCATTGGGCAGATGACCTGGACGCTGCACAAATGATGGTGGCTAAAACATTGAAATCTTTTGACGAGAAATGTGACGAATCTACAGCATTACCGAGTTTGTTGAAAGATACTTCAGATATGGAGTTTGCAAAGGTGCTTTACCGCGACTGCCGACAGAATGATGACAAATATGCAGAGTTGATTCATGCCAAAACCAAGAACTGGGAAATGGATAGAATTGCTCAGATTGATATTTTACTAATGAAAATGGCTCTTTCGGAATTGATAAATTTCAATCAGATCCCAGTGAAGGTAAGCCTCAATGAATACATTGAAATAAGCAAGGAATACAGCACTCCAAAAAGCGGAAACTTTATTAACGGGATCTTAGATAAGTTGAAAATTGATTTAAGTGAAAGTGGAGAAATAAAAAAAATTGGAAGGGGACTACTTTAGCATTATTTTTGCGGCTCCTTAAACGAATTAGATAACAAAACAATTCAAATATTAATTATGAAAAAATCGGTTATAGCAATAGTTAGTTTTGCTTTATTAGGATTAAGTGCATGCGATGATGCAGCAACAAAAATTAAAGAAGGTGCAGTAGATACTACTCTTGTAACTGCAGATGGAACTCCAGAATTTTCTTTTACTGAAGAGAACCATAATTTTGGTACGATTGACGAAGGTGTAAAAGCAGATTATGATTTTGAGTTTACCAGCACTGGTGATGCTCCGTTAATTATTACAAATGCAAAAGGAAGTTGTGGATGTACTGTAGCTTCTCCGCCGAAAGATCCTATCCTTCCTGGTGAATCTGGAAAAATTAGCGTTTCTTTTAACAGTACTGGCAAGCCAGGAAACCAAACGAAAACGGTTACTTTAAATGCCAACACTATTCCTCCTACAAAGGTTTTAAGAATTTCAGCTCAGGTAACGCCTAAGCCAAAACCAGCGGGTACCGAGGAATCAGCTCCAAAAAATGTAAATGAGGAAGCTATTTCTCCAGTAAGATAAAATATGACACTAGCAATATTTTTACAAGCAGAAGGCTTCGATCCAAGTATGTTGATGCTCCCAATGCTTTTAGTTGTAGCGTATTTCTTTTTAATTCGCCCACAGCAAAAAAGACAAAAGCAAGAAAAGCAGTTTAGAGAAGAGATTTCCAAAGGAATGCGCATCGTAACTACCGGTGGTATTCATGGAAAGATTACTGATCTACAGGAAACCACCATCACAATTGAAAGTGAAAACTCTCGGTTGAAAATTGAAAAAGGTGCTATTAGTAAAGAATTAAGCTTGGCTTATCAAGTCCCAAAGGACAAAGAAAAGGAAAGCAAAAAATAAACTAGTTTTGAAACGGGCCTTGCGCCCGTTTTTTTATGATGACCACAAAGGAACCTGAAAATAAATGGACCCAACTTAAAACCTTCGTTACTGAGGGGAGTAATAGAGTGAAATTTTATTTTATTCTAATCTCCGTTTTTCTATGGTTCTTAAGTAAATTGTCTAAAGATGGTTATACCGCTGTAGTGGAGTTTCCAGTAAAATATGTCAATATTTCAGCTGACAAGTCCTTTGGACGAATTCCGAATGACAAAATAAAAGTATCCATAAACTCCCCAGGATTTACCATCCTAAAATATAAGCTGAGAAGTTTCAGCTCCCTAAAAATTGATTTATCAAAAGTTGAGAAGAAGTTGGACCCAAGGAATTCTTATTGGCTAACAAATTCAGACTTAAGTCTAATAGACAATCAATTGGATCCTGAAGTGGAAGTGAGGTCTATTAGTCCAGATACCGTTTATTTTGATTTTAATAAGCTTGTAAAGAAAAAAGTTGCGGTTCGTTTAAAACTCAAGGAGGCCTTTTCTAAAGATTTAGGGATTTATGGAAAACCTATATTAAAGCCGGATTCCGTTTTAGTAAGTGGCCCAGAATCTCTGATCTCAAAAATTAAATTTCTTGAAACCGAGCCGATAGAGTTGAAAGGGGATAAGCCTTCACTAAAAAAGCAACTGGACTTAGTTTTACCGAATGGAAAAGGACTTAGCTTTTCTGTTGAAGAGGTGGATGTGTCTTTAGAGTTTTCTAAAATGACGGAGGCAAGTATGAGTATTCCCATTGAAATTGTGGGATTGCCGGAGAAGTATAAACTTAAATTGTTTCCAGAAAATGTAAAACTTACTTATAAGGTTGCCATTAGAGACTATGAAAAGGTAAGGGCTTCGGATTTTAGAATTTATACAGATTGTAGTGATATTGAATCGAATTCAGATAAAAGATATTTGACTCTTAAATCATCCAATTACCCAGATTTTATTGAATCCATTCATTTCGACCCGAAAAGGGTGGAATTTATTTTGAGTGCCAAATGATAGTGGGAATAACAGGAGGAATTGGGGCTGGAAAATCTACCGCTTCCGAAATATTCGCCTTTTTGGGAGTTCCTATTTATGAGGCGGACTTTCACAGTAAAAACCTTCTAGATACTGATAAGGAATTACAGAGTTCTCTAATGGAATTGCTTGGTACGGATATTTCCAAAAATGGCCTGATTGATCGGGCTAAAATGGCATCCATCATCTTTAGTAATAATGATCTTTTGGAAAAAGCCAATGCCCTTATTCATCCGAAAGTTGCAAATCATTTTAAGGAATGGCTTTCCTTGCAAGACTTTCCTTATATAATTAAGGAAGCGGCTATATTATTTGAAAGTGGTTCATATAAAAACTGCGATCAGGTAATTGTTGTTACCGCACCAAAGGACTTAAGAATTACTAGAGTGATGGCAAGAAGTGGAATTTCTAGAGAAGAGATTTTAGCGAGAATGGACAAACAATGGCCAGAAGAAAAGAAGCTTGAATTAGCAAATTTCATTATTCAAAATGATGGCAATGCTTCTTTAATAAAGCAAGTTTTGAAAATTCATAAGTCCCTATTGAATAATTAATTGCCCTTTAATCTGGTAAGTTCTTCTATTGGAATAAACTCAAAAATCACAAATTTCCACCCGTTTTCCGTATTGTATTCCTTCACTTCACGAAGCTGAGGGTGATTTCTGGCTTTCTCTAAACTCGCACCATATTGGGTATTGGGATATTTATCATCCCAGATATAAAGAGCCTCATTTTGAGGGAGTTTCATGGTATCCGAATTAATAATATCCCAATCACCTCTAATAGCTCTATTCATTGGGTTAAAACCCAACTCTATCGCCAAATAGGGTTTCTCCAAAATAAAACAGTTCACATTTGGATAGGTCTTCTTAATATAAGGTGCTACCGTGTCTTTAAGAAACTTATCCTCAACGCTTAATTTTGTTGCAATGCCTTTATAATAATGGGCGTGTGGGCTTCTTTGCATAAAAACATATTGACCAATAATAAAAATAATGGGTAATGCAAAGGCAAGCGGTTTGTAGATTCTGGAAAGAATATCTTTAAAAAGATTAAGTCCATCCAACATTATCAACCATAAAAAAGGAAAAACGACAACCATTACTCTTTCCAGACCTGCACTGGCATAAACACCCAAAGCCCAAACAATACTATGGGCAGTAATTAGGCCAATAGCCATTGCGTGTACGAGTAAAAATTCCCCTCTCCAGAATTTCTTTTCTTTAAAAATCCGAATGCACATTTTGATCAAACCCAGACCAAATAATAGGTAGGCCGGTGTGGCTAACATATACATTAGTCTAACAATATAATGGTACCAAGGACCACTACCATAGGGGCTTTTACCCGATTTGTAAGGAATATCAAAAATCCACATAAAGCTATCGAAATGGACCAAGCGGCCTATTATGGAATAGGTAATATATCCCGTTAGAAGTAAGGGCAGGTATTTCCATTTATTATTTAAAAGAGCATAGCCGGCAAAGAGAAAAAGAAAAAGTTGAGCTTCACTTCTACAAAAGGGTAGGAAGGAGGCAAGGATTAAGCCCCAAGCAGTTTTATTAGTTAGAAGCAGATAAACAGAACTAATGCAAACCAATGCAGAGAAAGGTTCCGTTAATCCAGACATTAAATAAACGTATAGTCCAGGTGCGCTAAAGGCGATAATGGGAATAAACCAAGAGGTGTTTTTATTTAATTTTGATGCGACGAGAAATGTAATATAGGAAGCTAAGGTTCCACAAAGAACATTGAATATTTTTATACCTACAAAACCGAATTGTGCAAAAGGAGAGGAGAAAAACACAAAAAATGGTTTTCCCCAATGACGAAACATCGAATAGGTATCGTACCAGGAATTTTGAGAAATAAAATAATGTGCTAAAGAATCTCCACCTCCTCCAGTTCCGGGAGTTAGAATGGCCAAAAAGCAGAGGGCAATAAAAATGGCCAAGTGTATAAGTAGGACGATTTTTTTCGTCATAAAATATCGATGTTTCCCTTTCCTTCTCTAATTATATCAATTTCACCATTGCTTAAATCCACAACAGTTGAAGCATCATTATCACCAAATCCACCGTCAATAATTAAATCTACAAGGTGATCATACTTTTCCTTTATTAGCTCAGGATCTGTGGTGTATTCAATGATTTCATCATCATCATGTACAGAAGTTGCAACAATAGGATTTCCTAATTCTTTTACAATCTCACGGGGTATATTATTATCCGGAATTCTTATCCCAATTGTTTTTCTTTTGCTTTTAAATAGCTTTGGAATAATATTATTGGCTTCAAGAATAAAAGTAAAGGCTCCCGGAAGACAGCGTTTTAGAATCTTGTAAGTAGCCGTGTCCACCTGTTTTGTATAATCTGCCAGATGACTGAGATCATAGAAAATAATTGAAAAGTTTGATTTCTCAAGTTTGATTTCCTTAATTCTGGCAATTCTTTCCAATGCACGAACCTTGGTTACATCACATCCAAAGGAATAAACCGTATCAGTAGGGTAAATAATTACCCCCCCTTTTTTTAATACGTCAACCACCCTTTGTATTGCTTTGGGGTTTGGGTCGTCGGGGTAAATTTTAAGGATATCAGCCATCCGCTTTTGTGTTTAAACAAGAAATATAGAACAAAAAAGCTCAGTCCTATAGACTGAGCTTCAAATATTTATTGGGTTTGGTAAAACTAGTTACCTTTTTGATAATCCGCAAGAAATTTTTCTAAACCGCTATCGGTTAATGGGTGTTTTAATAATCCAGTTATGGAACTAAGGGGGCCAGTCATAACATCAGCACCGATTTCTGCACATTGTATTACGTGCATAGTGTGGCGAATGGAAGCCGCTAGTATTTCAGTTTCAAATCCATAATTATCATAAATCAATCGAATTTTTTCAATTAAATCCAATCCATCGGTAGAAATATCATCTAATCTTCCAATAAAAGGAGATACATAAGAAGCGCCTGCCTTTGCCGCAAGAAGTGCTTGTCCTGCAGAAAACACTAGGGTACAATTGGTTTTAATTCCTTGATCTGAAAAGTATTTCAATGCTTTAATCCCGTCCTTAATCATTGGAATTTTAACAACGATTTGAGGGTGAAGGGCAGCAAGAGCTTCACCTTCTTTTACCATTCCGTCAAAATCTGTGGAAATCACTTCAGCGCTTACATCACCTTCTACTACTTCGCAAATTTTTATGTAGTGATTTTTAATGTTTTCGGCTCCGGTAATACCTTCTTTCGCCATAAGGGAAGGGTTGGTGGTAACACCATCCAAAACACCCAGGTCTTGAGCTTCTTTAATTTGATCAAGATTGGCAGTGTCGATAAAAAACTTCATATACTATGAATTGAAAATTAATTGGAATATTTCCACAAAGGTACTAAGGTGCTGCGAATTGAGGGCACTAAAAACTAAGAATAAAAGAGTGGATATTGAAATCTTTTTCGAAAAAAAAAAGAAAAAAAGGCAAGCGATCCATATCACACCGCTCGACCAATTACCCTTGCTGCGTTCCCGCCCTGGGGGAGTTCACCAGGAGCTGGTTGTATGGGACTTGCCTTCGTTGGCAAAATTACAGTAAAAGTCTCGAAACAGAAAAGAATTTTTAATCTTTTCTCAGATACCTTTTTAGCTATATTTGCGGCTCACAGTGGAAATTTTAAAAAATGAATGAAATAATAAAAAAGAATTCTTCCAAGTTTGGTTTAATTATGGCCGGTTTGATGATTTCTTATACTCTCCTAGCCTATATTGTTGATGAAGGACTATTTGTTAATATGATATTGGGAATTTTCCTAATCATTGGATCTATTGCCATTTTTGTTATTTCTGCCGTTCAAATTAAAAAAGGATTGGGTGGGTACATTACTTTTAAGGAAGCCTTTTCCGGATTTATGCTCACCTATATTATTTATGCGGTGGTAACAACAGTCTTTTCAATTTTGCTTTTTAATTTTATCGATCCCGATTTCGCAGAACGATTGAAGGATTTGACTTTAGAAAAATCTGTAGAAATGATGGAGTCCTTCGGAATGACCGAAGAACAAATTACTACAAGCCTTGCTGATCAAGAAAGTGTGGATAAATTCTCTATTGGTTCTCAGTTCAAATCATTTTTAATGGGAATTGTAATGTATTCCATTTTGGGATTAATAACTGCGGCTGTTATTAAGAAAAACAGACCAGAATTTCCAGATATGGAGGTTGATGATTTTGGAAGCGAGGACTAAACCATAGACAGATTAATTAAATGGATGTATCAGTAGTTATTCCCTTATTTAATGAGGATGAGTCCTTACCAGAGCTTCAATCGTGGATTTCCAAGGTTATGGAAAAAAACAATCTCAGCTACGAGGTTATTTTCGTAGATGATGGATCAACGGATGACAGTTGGAAGGTAGTTTCTGATTTAGCAAATAAGGATCATAGGGTTAAAGCCATTCATTTTAGAAGAAACCACGGAAAGTCGGCTGGTCTAAATGTGGGCTTCGCTGCTGCAGAAGGGGATGTTGTTATTACAATGGATGCTGATCTCCAAGATAGCCCAGATGAGATTCCTGAATTGTTCAGGATGATAAAAGAAGATAATTTTGATTTGGTTAGTGGATGGAAAAAGGTAAGACATGATCCTATTTCTAAGACGATTCCTACCAAATTTTACAATTGGGCAACACGGAAAATGAGCAAAATTGATCTACATGATTTTAATTGTGGATTAAAAGCCTATAAAAATGAAGTTGTGAAAAATGTTGATGTTCATGGAGAGATGCATCGATATATCCCTTTTCTAGCAAAAAATGCGGGATTTAAAAAAATTGGAGAAAAAGTAGTGGTCCATCAAGCGCGAAAATTTGGTCACACTAAATTTGGCCTTATCCGTTTTGTAAATGGTCCATTGGATCTGCTTACCCTTGCTTTTGTTTCCAAATTCTCCAAAAGACCCATGCATTTCTTCGGACTGTATGGAACCTTAATGTTTATTATTGGTTTTTTCTCTGCATTGTATTTAGGAATTAACAAATTGGTTTCCCTGCACTATAAGCAAGAGGCATCCTTGGTAACAGACAATCCTTTGTTTTATATTTCGCTAATCGCAATGGTTTTAGGAACCCAACTCTTTCTAGCAGGTTTTCTTGCGGAGATCGTTACCAGAAACAGTTCCAAGAAAATTGTTTACACCGTTGATGAAAGATTAAATTTACCCGACTAAGGTATTTTTAAATAATTTTCATTTTCAAAGGGCTTTATTCATACTATCTTTATCGAGTCATAGTTAAAGATAAATCTCTTGATTACTAAACCTCGTAACTTTGCATTCGATATGAGAATATTGCTTCTATTTATTTCCATCACCTTGAGTTTTTCGGCCATTGCCCAAAAGAATCAGAAAGATCCGAAAGGGAAAAGACACGGACTATGGGAGAAAACCTATGAAAATGGAAAAACAAGATATTCAGGAAATTTCAAGCATGGGAAGGAAATAGGCTTGTTTAAGTTCTATTATGAAAGAGGAATTCTAAAGGCTGAAAATTTTTTCAGAGACGAAGGGAAAACAGCCTATTGCAAACAATACAGTGATAAAAAGTACCTGGCCGCAGAAGGGAAATTTATTTTCGGAAAAAAGGATAGCGTTTGGACTTATTATGATGCAGATGGAAATGTTCTTTCGCGAGAAAGTTTTAAAATGAACATTAAACATGGATTGTCATTAACCTATTTCCCAAATAAAAAGATCGCCGAAAAAATACATTATGTGGACGGGGTAAAAAACGGCCAATGGATTCAATATTTTGGAACTGGAAAAAAGAAACTGAAGGCAACCTATAAAAATGGGCAACTTACTGGGGAGGCCATATATTACAGTAACAGTGGAGACGTAAGGGCCAAAGGTACTTATCATGAGGGATTAATGGACGGAACATGGTATTACTTTGATGATAATAGAAAGATAGAAAGAAAGGAAATTTGGAAGAAGGGAGTTCAACAAAAGGAAAAAAAGAAAAAACCAGAAGTTGAAAAAGAGATTATAGAAAATTAACAAATGGCTAAGGTAGTAGTTGGATTAAGTGGTGGTGTAGATAGCAGCGTGGCGGCCCATTTATTAGTGGAGCAAGGGCATGAAGTAATTGGACTATTTATGCGCAACTGGCACGATGAAAGTGTTACCCTCCATGATGAATGTCCTTGGGTAGAAGATTCAAATGATGCATTATTGGTTGCGGAAAAGTTAGGTATACCCTTTCAAGTTGTAGATTTAAGTGAAGAATATAAGGAGCGAATAGTTGACTATATGTTTGCGGAATATAAGGCAGGGCGGACCCCAAATCCGGATGTTCTTTGCAATAGAGAGATTAAATTCGACACTTTTCTAAAAATAGCCTTAAACCTCGGGGCAGATTATGTTGCTACTGGTCATTATTGCAGAAAATCCTCATTTGATGTCAATGGAAAATCAATTTACCAATTGTTGAGTGGGAAGGATTCAAATAAGGATCAAAGCTATTTTTTATGTCAATTAAGCCAAGAACAATTATCAAAAGCACTTTTTCCAATTGGAGAATTACAAAAACCTGAAGTAAGGAAGATTGCTCTGGAACAAGAGCTTGTTACTGCTGAAAAAAAAGATTCTCAAGGACTTTGTTTTATTGGTAAAGTGAGATTACCAGATTTTTTACAACAAAAGTTGAAGCCTAAAAAGGGTGAGATTATAGAAATCCCTAAAAATGGCACTTGGACTGAAAAAAGTCAAAACTCTGATTTTGAACTAGAACAATTGTCGCAACCTTATCATTTTGAACGTACTGATGGAAAGAAGGTAGGGGAGCATAATGGAGCTCATTATTTTACCATTGGTCAAAGAAAAGGCTTGGCTGTAGGTGGAACTCCTGAACCTCTTTTTGTTTTGGCAACAGACACCAAAAACAATTTGATTTATACCGGACAAGGGGAAAACCATAAGGCACTTAGCAAAAAGGGTCTTTTTATTAAATCTTCAGATATTCATTGGTTGAGAGTTGATCAAAAAATGAAAGAAGGCGAAGAAAGAGACTATTTGCTTAGAATTAGATACAGACAGGAATTGGTGCAAGCTAGGCTCTATCAAGAAAAACAGGGCTTATATATTATTTTTAACAAAGAACAAAAAGCAATAAGTCCCGGTCAATTCGCCGCATGGTACGAAGGGGATGAGTTAATAGGTTCTGGAGTAATTGAATATTAATTATTATGAAAAAAGTATTCCTGCTAATTCTTGTTTTCGGTTTTTGCCAAGCAAGATCACAATTCCTTAGAGTTTATTTTAAAGACAAAGGTTATGTAAAGTCCAACATCAGTTTATCTGATGTTCAGTTAAGTCCAAAAGCAATCCAAAATAGAACTCTCAGAAACATTGAATTTGACAAAGCTGATTTGCCTTTAAATGAAAATTATGTTGTGGCTTTGAAAAATATTGGTGCCACAATAAAGGCTAAAAGCAGATGGTTTAATTATGTTTTGATTGAAGGAGTTTCCTCAGAACAATTGCTGCAATTTAGTTTTATTTCCAAGGTTGAAGAAAGTCAAAAGTATAAGGTTGACTTTGCTGAGATTAAGGAGAGCCGTTCTAAAAATACTGCATCTAATCTAAATTATGGACTTTCTCGAAACCAAATTGAAATGGTAAGGGGAGAAATTTTACATGATTTTAATTTCCAAGGTCAGGGGATGACTATTGCTGTAATTGATGGAGGTTTTAGGGCTGCGGATACTGGTAAGGCATTCGATAGTTTATGGATTAACAATAGAATTTTGGGAACCAAGTCTTTTGTGCCTTCAAGCAGTTCTGTTTATTCGGGAGGAAATCATGGAACAAGGGTGCTTTCTATATTGGGAGGTTTTTTGGATGGCCAAATTATCGGTAGTGCACCTAAAGCAAATTATTGGTTGCTTAAAAGTGAACTGGAAAGCAGCGAAAGGGTTTCAGAAATGGATAATTGGTTAATGGCGGCGGAATTTGCAGATTCTGTAGGGGCGGATATTATTAGCTCTTCTTTGGGCTATAATGAATTTGATGGCGGAAATGGAAATTACCTCTATTCAGATATGGATGGTAATACAACTATAGTTACAAAAGCGGCGGATATGGCTGCATCCAAAGGAATATTAGTTGTGGTAAGTGCAGGAAATGAAGGTGCAGGATCATGGAGGCATATCACCGCCCCGGCAGATGGAGATAGTGTTTTAGCTATTGGTTCGGTTACAAATCTTCAAAATATTAGCAGTTTTAGTAGCAGGGGACCTACAAGCGACGGAAGGATTAAACCCAATGTTGTAGCAATGGGTCAAGCCGCCGCAAATTCTACAGGAAACAATGCTACTGTTGGAAATGGAACTTCTTTTTCATGTCCACTAGTTTCAGGCATGGCGGCCTGTTTATGGCAAGCAAATTCCACAAAATCAAATATGGAGATTTTTGGGGCAATAGAATCTTCCGCTACTATTGCCGGTTTCCCAAACAACGATTACGGGCATGGTATTCCAAATTTTGAATTGGCACTTTATAATATTATTGGTATTGATGAACAAGCAGAGCAATGGAATATGAGTGTTTACCCAAATCCGATTCTAAATGAATTAATTATTTCAGGATCATCACAGAATCCTGAATTATCGAATATTTCAATTATGGACAGTAGGGGCGCAATTGTTTTTGAAACTGAAGGACTTGTTGATCAGAATGAGTGGAGAATCGATTTTCCTTTTCCAAAAGGAATTTATGTTATAAGGGTAGAAAGTGCAGGAAAGTTTTATTCCCAAAAAATTGTAAAATAATGGAAAATAGAATCTGTAAACTTTTTGGAATTGAACATCCCATAATTCAAGCTGGAATGATTTGGTGCAGTGGTTGGGAATTGGCTTCTGAAGTAAGCAATGCAGGTGGACTCGGAATAATTGGTGCAGGAAGTATGTATCCCGATATTTTTCGAATACAAGTGAAAAAGTGCAAAGCAGCAACTAAGAAACCATTTGCAGTAAACGTTCCAATGCTTTATCCCAATGTGGAGGAATTAATGCAGATTATTATTGAAGAAGGTGTGCCAATTGTTTTTACTTCTGCTGGAAATCCTAAAACCTGGACTCCTATTTTAAAGGATAAAGGAATTATAGTAGTACATGTAGTTAGCAGTGTAAAGTTTGCCTTAAAATCTCAAGAAGCAGGAGTTGATGCGGTTGTGGCCGAAGGCTTTGAAGCAGGAGGACATAATGGAAGGGAGGAAACAACTACATTCTGCTTAATACCAATGGTAAGTGATGTTTTAAATATTCCATTAATTGCAGCAGGAGGAATAGGAACAGGGAAACAAATTTTAGCAGCCAGAATTTTAGGAGCAGATGCGGTTCAAATAGGTTCCCGTTTCGTGGCTACACTCGAAAGTTCGGCTCATCAAGCTTTTAAAGAAACAGTGGTAAAAACCAAAGAAGGGGGTACGGAATTAACATTAAAAGAATTAACTCCTGTTCGATTAATAAAGAATGAATTTTATCAGGAAATTCAAAAAGCCTATTCTAGGAAAGCTGGAATTGAAGAAATTAAAGAATTATTAGGTAGGGCTCGAGCCAAAAAAGGAATGTTTGAAGGTGACCTAATAAATGGTGAACTAGAGATTGGCCAAATTAGCGGATTGATCAATAATATTCTGCCAGCCAAAAAAGTAGTTGAAAACCTAATAACGGAATATAAGGATGCTTTACTCAACCAAAGCCATCTTTAATGGATTTGATTGACTAGGAGTAAAAGCCCCGGTTTCATTGAGTTTGCGAAAGGGCAATTTAAAAGTTTTAAAAAGTGGGGCTTGCCTAAAGGAAAGATCATACTGACTAAGTAAATATTTACAAAGGAGGAAAGTGAGGGTACTTTAGTGAAAAATTCCTACACCCATGAAAAACCCAGTCCTCAAATTAATTTTAGTTTTTTCCATTTTATTTAGCTTTCAATTTTCGCTTAATGCCTCTCATCTCCTTGGTGGAGAGATTACTTGGAAATGTGCTAATAATGGTGATTTTATTTTTACGCTTACTCTTTATCAAGACTGTAATGGAAACCAAACTCTAGGAGGCCCAGAAACAATAAATAATCCAGCGGGCTCCAATATCATTTGTACACTTATTAGTGAAACAGATATTTCACCTTCCTGTTGGAATCCAAATGACCCTCTGTATCCTTCTCAAATTACTTGCTTGGCGGCAATAAATAAACCAACTGGTCAGCCTGATATTGCTGGTGCAGTAAAAAAATTCATATTTCAATCTGCCCCAATTTCCCTTAACGGAGTTCCACCAATAAATGGTTGGGAATTTTCATGGTCGGATTGTTGCCGCCCAACATCTCGCAACCAAAATACCGGTTCGGCGGGATATTATTTAAGGGCAAAAATGTATCCTTATGTTGATTTAAATGGAGTTGCCTTAAACACTTCTACCTGTTATGATAGCTCACCGTTTTTTGCAGAAGATGGTTCCCCAGTAATTTGTACTGGAAACAAATTTGTTTACAACCACCTTGCTGCCGATGTTGATTTGGATTCTTTGTCTTTTGCCTTTGCAAACCCATTGACAGCTTCAAATTCGCCAGTTGTATGGTATGCTGGTTATACTTCAATGATTCCCTTTCCGGACCAATCAGAACACCCATCTAACGGACCTGTTACCTTGGATCCTGTTACTGGAGAAATGACTATGGATGTTAATAATTTTGGAACAACAGCTACCGCAGGTTCTTATGTAAGTTGTATAAAAATTGAATCATGGAGATGCGGTCAGAAAATTGCCGAAGTATTTAGGGATGTTGCTGTTTCAATGCAAGACAATTGCCCTGGAAATTCAAAGCCAATTGCAGAAATTGACACCGCACTCTTCAAAACAGTGAAGCGATTAAACACCGATACTTATTATGTACAAATTTATCCAGGAGATACTGTTGATTTTGATTTAAGCGCCCAAGATTTTGATTTTTTACCCAATGGAACCCCACAAACCATTTGTTTTGAGGCGGGTGGTTTGGAAGTTTCAAATCCTAGTTTAGGAAGTGGTACTGGATGTTTAGGAGCTTTTCCATGTGCTAAAATTAATCCGGTTGCTCCTCAAACTGGATATTGTCAAGGATTGCAGAATACAATGAATTTCTTTTGGGCTCCAACTTGCGCTCATTTAGGTTTTTCCAATGGCTGCGGTTCTCCAACAAGTACTTATTATTTTACACTAAAGATGACAGACGATGGATGTCCAGCTCCTGCAGTCTCAATTACTACTTTAATAATAGACGTTTTAGCAGGAGATCCAAACCCGCCAGTATTAACTAGTTTGTTCCAACAGCCCAATGGTGATGTTGATGTTTTATGGAATCAAACGGTGCAAGACAGTGCCTTGGATTTTAATTATTATAAATTATTTGCCTCAACAACTTTTAATGGGAATTATGTTAGTGTAGATTCCATAACCAAAATTGATAGCTTACAAACAACCATTGACGCCATTCATGGTTTTAAGCATTTTTATTTGCTAAAAAGCACTGGGGATTGTGATTTCCTTTCTGGACACAGTGACACTCTAAGCTTAATGCATTTAACTCTTAGTGCCACCCCGCCGAATCCAAATAGTCAATTTGCAGAACTCAATTGGACCTTTCTAAATCGTACACTAATACCTTCCTCAAGGAAATTTTATGAAATTTGGATTAAAACCGGTTCGGGTAATTGGCAATATCTGGATGAAGTTGAGGAAAACCCGAATGCTCCAGCTACTTTTCAATATAATTTTAAGGACACTTTAAATTTTTGCGATGACCTTGTAGAATTTCAAATTAGGGTAGAGGATACAATCGAAGGGCATATTTCAGGATCAAATTATGCAATGGGCAGATTCAGTGATAAGATAAATGGGGATGTATTGGATATTAATCTAGTTACCATTTCTAATGGCTTGGCAACTTTAGATTGGAGTCCAACCACCTCAGGAGATGTAGTAGAATATGATGTACTTTTTAATGATCCAATAAATGGATGGTCAACCGTCGATGTTGTCCCGGTAGGTACTCCAATGCCTTACGTTTGGGCAAACAGTATGGCTACAACAAGGTCGGAAGAGTTTAAGGTTGTATCAAAGGATAGTTGTGATAACATTAGTGATATTTCCTTGGTTGTTTCTCATCAAACCATTCATCTAAATGCAAAATTAAATAGGTGCGATGGAATTGTAAAACTTGGATGGAACTTTTATGAAGGTTTTACTGCGGGTGTTGGAGGCTATAACCTTTTTATGACAGTGGATAATGCCGCTCCTGTTCTAGTTTTTACAGGAACAGATCAGGATAGCAATTTCATCAAGGATAATCTTATTACCGGATCTGAGTACTGTTTTTATATTGAAGCTTATGATGTAAATAATTTAAGAGTTTCTACCTCTAACGAATCTTGTATAATCGCAGATGTACCCAAAAAATCAAAGATTTTATACCTAGCATCCGTAAGTAATAATTATCTCCGCGAATCAATAGACCTCAAAACATTTGTGGATGGTGATGCGGATGTATTAAGTTATGATATTGAAAGATCAACCGAAGAAAATGGTGTTTATGCTGTAGTAGGGAGTATTGATCAACCAAAATCCCTTCCCTTTGTTTTAAACTTTAGTGATTTTTCTGCGGATCCCACAACAATCTACTATTATAGGGTAAAAGCGCAAAATCTTTGTGGAGGTATTGAATCCTTAAGTAATGTGTCTAGAAATATTGTTTTGAATGTAAATTCAAATCCAAACCTTACAAATAGGGCATTTTGGACAGCCTACCTAGGATGGGGAGGAAGCGTTGGACGTTACGAGTTGTATAGAAGTATTAATGATGAATCAAATTACCAATTGATGTCGAGTATTGACGGGGAGGATACTATTCATTATGATAATATTCAAAGCTTTGGAAATGAAAGCGGGAAATTCTGTTATTATGTTCAAGCTGTGGAAGATAACAATCCACTTGGCTTTGCTGATGTTAACGGGCAACCATTTAAAAGTCTTTCAAACAGAATTTGCATTAATCAAAAGGCAAAGGTTTTTGTCCCTACAGCTTTCAGACCAAATAGTGATATTGAAGCAAATAAATGGTTTGGTCCGAGTATGAGATTTGAAAACATTGAAGAATATGATTTTTATATTTTAAATAGATGGGGATCCATAGTTTTTAGAACTTCAGATCCTTCAGAGTTTTGGGATGGAAAATATGAAGGAGAAACAGCTCCGTTGGGGGTTTATGTTTATTATTTGAAGTATTCCACAGAAAATGAAATTGGCAGTGAAGAAAAGGGAACTTTTTCCCTGGTGAACTAAAAAAAACATTTTCTTAAACTAATTTAAAAGGCCTCATTTTGCTCGATGAGGCCTTTTTTTGGCTCTTATACTTAGGGAAAGACATATATTACTAAATCAACGTTGGTATATATAAATTCTGACGTATTTTTATAAAAATTTTTAGAATGAGAGCATTGAGTAAATTTTTTGTAGTTCTGGGTCTGTTTTTAGGCTTTCAGTCAGCGGATGCATCCCACCTTTTAGGAGGGGAAATCACCTGGACCTGTTCAAGCAATGGGAACTATATATTCACTTTAACCCTTTATAGGGATTGTAATGGTATTAATTTAGGTACCAACTCACAAACAATAAATAACCCAGCTGGTAGTAATATTACATGCAATTTTGTTAGCAAAACTGATATTTCTCCAAACTGTTGGAATCCATCAAACCCTTTGTATCCTGTTCAAATAACCTGTGTTGCTGCAGAAACCAATACCGGTCCTGATATCCCAGGTGCTGTTGAAAAATACGTTTATAAATCTGCTGCTATACCATTAAATGGTGTGCCACCAGCTGCAGGATGGGAATTTTGGTGGAGCAGCTGCTGTAGACCGGGAGGAAATCAAAACACAAATAGTGGGGGATATTACTTAAGAGCAAAAATGTTTCCTTATACAGCACCAGGTGCTACAGCACCCTCCAACGTTTCAACCTGTTTTGATAATTCACCAATTTTTGCCGAAGATGGTTCGCCAGTAATTTGTACAGGTTATAAATTTGTATACAATCACCTAGCAGCAGATTTGGATTTAGATTCACTTTCCTTTGGTTTTGCTGATCCATTACAGTCTGCTGGAAACGCAGTTGTTTGGAATCCAGGTTTTACAAGTCAATTGCCCTTCCCTGATGCAACTGAAGACCCAACCAATGGACCAGTTACCTTGGATCCAGTTTCTGGTGAAATGGAAATGGAAGTAAATCAATTTGGTTCAAGCGCCGGATCGGGTTCTTATGCAAGTTGTGTAAAAATCGAAGCATGGAAAAGTTGCCAATTAGTCGCCATAGTTTACCGTGATGTAGCCGTATCAATGGTAGGTGGTTGTCCCGGAAACGTGAAACCTGCAGCTGAAATTGACACCGCATTATTTAAAACTGTAAATAGATTAAGTACCAATGTTTATCAAGTTTCAGTTTATCCAACAGATACCATTGATTTTGAATTAAGTGCTCAAGATTTTGATTTCTTACCAAGTGGTTTGCCTCAAAGTATAACATTTGACGCAGGTGGTCTTCAGGTTTCTAGCCCTTTAGGAGCTTGTACTGGATGGGTTGGTAGCGGGACTTTTGCCACAGTTACTCCTGTTGCTCCTCAGGCTTCTTATACTCAAGGATTAAATAATACAGTTAGATTTTTCTGGGCACCAGATTGCGGACACTTGGGCGCAGTAAGTGGTTGTGGTAGTGTTACCAGTACCTATTATTTTACACTAAAAATGATTGATGATGGCTGTCCAGCTCCTGCAGTTTCAATTACAACCTTAATTGTAGATGTACTTGCGGGTGATCCTAAAGCTCCGCCATTAACAAGTTTATTCCAACAATCAAATGGGGACGTTGATATCCTTTGGAACCAAACTCAACAAGACAGTGCTCTAGATTTTAACTATTATAGAATTTATGGTGCAGTAAATATTGGAGGCCCATATTCAGTGGTTGATTCAATTGTACCGATTGATAGTTTACAGACTACAATGCCGGTGAGTTCTGGTTTTAAACATTTTTATATGGTTAAAAGTACAGGTGCTTGTGATTTTATTTCCGAACCAAGTGATACTTTGAGTTTAATTAATATGAGTATGTTGGCTTCGCCACCTGCACCAAATAGTGAGTTTGCCGATATTTCGTGGACGGGCCTACACGCACCATTGTTAGGTACCTCAAATAAATATTATGAAATTCACGCCAGAACGGCTACTGGGCCTTGGGTTTTTATTGAAAATGTTAACGAAGTACCCAATGCCCCTTCAAACTACTTGTATACCTTTAAAGATACGGTTCAATTTTGTGATGATATAGTAGAATTTCAAGTTCGACTTGTAGATACCATTAATGGCAATGTATCTGGATCGAATTACCAAAGTAGTACGTTTAGTGACAAATCAAATGGTGATATTATTAAAATAGATAGCGTAACTGTTGTTAATAACCAAGCAACCTTTAGTTTCAATCCAACCTCCCAAGGAGATGTTGTTAATTACTATATATACTATAATCACCCAGTAAATGGATGGTCTTCGGTGGATACCATTCCGATTGGAACCCCAATGCCTTATACCTGGGGAAATAGCCAAGCAGATTTAAGTTCGGAACAGTTTAAAGTGGTTACAGTTGATAGTTGTGATAATGTGAGCAATATTCAATTAGTTGTTTCCCACAATACTATTAATCTCAAAACGAGTTTAAATAGATGTGATGGTACAGTTAGAGTAGGATGGTCGGATTATTCTGGCTTTGATAAAGGAGTAGGAGGTTACAATGTTTATGTAAGAGAAGATAATGGTACCGGATTTGGAAATCCAATTTTATTATTCACGGGTACTGCTCAAGATACTTCATATACACGTGAAAATTTGGTTGCGAATACTGAATATTGCTTTTATGTAAGAGCCTATAATGGGGATACAACCAAAACATCTACATCAAATGAAGTGTGTATTGTTGCCGATGTTCCTCAAAAATCTAGAATTCTTTATATGGCTCAGGTTACTAATAATTACTTGCGTGAGTCAATTGACTTAAAGGCTTTTATTGACGGGGAAGCAGATGTTAAAGGGTACGATATTGAACGTTCAATTGAGGAAAATGGAATTTATGAGGTTATAGGTAATGTTGCAAAGCCACTTGCCCTGCCTTATGTAGTTAACTTCAGTGATTTCTCTGCTGATCCGGAACTGGTATATTACTACAGGTTGAAATCTCATAATCTTTGTGGTGGAATTGACGGAATTAGTAATACTGCAGCGAACATTGTAATAAATGTTAAGCCGAATCCAAACTTGTCCAACAAAGTAGTTTGGAACCCCTACGGAGAATGGGGTGGTGGAGTAGGTAGATATGATATCTATAGAAGTGTGAACGACAATGCCGCCTACCAATTAGTAGGAACAAATGCAGGAGACGACACAACTTTTACTGATGATATTTCTGCTTATGGTGAGGAAACTGGTAAATTTTGTTACTATGTTCAAGCCGTTGAGGATAACAATCCACTTGGTTTTTCAAATGATAATGGACAACCCTTTACCAGTGAATCAAATCAGATTTGTAAAAACCAAAAAGCTAGGGTTTATGTACCAACTGCTTTTCGCCCGAATAGTGATATTGAAGCAAATAGAGTATTTGGGCCTAGTATGAGGTTTGAAGAGATTGATCAATACAATTTCTACATTCTTAATCGTTGGGGAGCTACAGTTTTTAGTACCAATGACCCCACTGAGTTTTGGGATGGTAAAATAGAAGGGGAGGATGCTCCAATGGGAGTATACGTTTACTATTTAAAGTTCTCTACTCTTGACGATACGAATCAAGAAGAAAAAGGAACCTTTACTTTAGTTAGATAAATTTCCAATCTCTTAAAGAAGAAATTAAAAAGTCCCGTCTATCGGGACTTTTTTTATAACTATACATGATAACAAATTCAGTAATTATTGCTATTTTCGCGTGCAATTTTTAACTAAAATTGCTTTCTCCCATGCCATTAAATACAGAAAAAATATTAGGTGAGGCGCTTACCTACGATGATGTACTTTTAGTACCTGCCTATTCTGAGGTCTTGCCTAGAGATGTGGATTTAAGTAGTAATTTCACAAGGAATATTAAACTTAAAACCCCAATTATTTCTGCTGCCATGGATACTGTAACCGAATCCTCAATGGCCATAGCAATAGCCCAAGATGGTGGAATTGGTGTCCTACACAAAAACATGACTATTGAACAGCAGGCTGTTGAAGTAAGAAATGTAAAACGTGCAGAAAGTGGAATGATCCTAGATCCAGTTACATTAAATGAAGAAGCTCTAGTTTCCGACGCGAAAAAAATGATGACCGAATATAAAATTGGAGGGATTCCAATCGTAAACGGTGCAAAAAAATTGATTGGAATTATTACCAATAGGGATCTAAGGTTTGAAAAGAACAACCTCAGACCATTGAAGGAGATAATGACCAAGGATAATTTGATAACCACACATCAAAATACTTCTTTGCAAGAGGCAGAAGTAATTCTTCAAGATCATAAAATAGAAAAACTACCTGTTGTAAAGGAAGACAATACCTTAATTGGCCTTATCACCTATAGGGATATTACCAAGCTAAGAATAAAGCCTAACGCTTGTAAGGACAATTATGGAAGACTTAGAGTTGCCGCAGCAGTTGGAGTTACTCCAGATGTTTTAGAGAGAGTTTCAGCCCTTGTAGATTCAAATGTAGATGCGGTAATTATTGACACCGCTCATGGGCATACCAGGGGAGTTGTTGAAGCCTTAAAAAAGGTAAAAGGAAAGTTTCCAGATCTTGATGTTGTAGTAGGAAATATCGCAACAGCAGAAGCCGCAAAGTATTTAGTAGAAGCTGGAGCTGATGCCGTTAAGGTTGGAATTGGACCAGGTTCGATTTGTACAACAAGGGTTGTGGCTGGTGTAGGTTATCCTCAATTTTCTGCTGTAATGGAAGTTGCAAAAGGAATAAAGGGATCTGGAGTACCAATTATTGCCGATGGTGGAATTCGATTTACAGGAGATATTGTTAAAGCTATTGCCGCTGGAGCTGATACCGTAATGTTAGGTTCCCTTTTCGCAGGAACTCAAGAATCACCAGGAGAAACAATTATATACGAAGGAAGAAAGTATAAAAGCTATCGAGGAATGGGATCCATTGAAGCCATGGAAAAAGGTTCCAAGGATAGGTATTTTCAAGATGTAGAAGATGACATAAAAAAATTAGTACCAGAAGGAATCGTAGGACGCGTTCCTTATAAAGGAGATGTTGGAGAGGTAATGTATCAATTTATCGGAGGATTAAGAGCCGGAATGGGATATTGTGGATCCAAGAACATTTCCGAATTACAAAAAAATGGGCAGTTTGTAAGAATTACTACAGCAGGGTTTAATGAAAGCCACCCCCATGACGTTCAAATAACGAGAGAAGCACCAAATTACAGCCGTAAATAATTTTTAATTTAGTTTGTAAACCAAAATTGAAACCCTAAAATGAAGAGACTACTTTTAATTGCATTACTCTTTGCAGCATCGTACAATGCCAATTCACAAGACATCGAAAAAGAAATTTTATTTTCTGTTGGAGAAGATAAGGTAACTGCCGAAGAATATATGGCGGTTTACAATAAAAATCGAAACTTAGGAGAGGATATTGACCCAAAAACAGCGAGAGAATATCTTGACCTTTATCTAAATTTTAAATTAAAAGTTCACGAAGCGAAACAATTAGGGATGGATTCCGACAAACGTTTTCTTCAAGAATATAATTCATATCGCAACCAACTTGCAAAACCTTATTTATCCGATAAGGATATTACTCAGGAACTGCTTCAAGAGGCCTATAAAAGAATGAATGTGGATGTTAGAGCATCTCACATTATGTTAGCTGCTGCAGAAGATGAAGACGATATGACCAAAGAAAAGGCTCTAGCAAAAATTAAAACCTTAAAATCAAGGTTGGATGCAGGGGAAAGCTTTGAAAAATTAGCAAGAGAATATTCAGCAGATACCTATTCCGCAGAAAAAGGCGGTGACCTTGGATTCTTTACAGTTTTTGGAATGGTTTACCCTTTCGAATCAGCTGCATATAATTTGAATATTGGTGAAGTTTCCGACCCAATTAAAACAAGGTTTGGCTATCATTTGGTGAAGAAAACCGCTGAAAGACCAGCAAGAGGAATTACGGAAGCCTCCCATATCCTTGTAATTTCAAATGAAAAATCCAGCCCGGAGGAACAAGAAGCAGCAAAAAGAAAAATCAATGAAATATTTGAGCAAATTCAGGGCGGATTAGGCTTTGAAGATGCTGCAATGAAATATAGCGAGGATAAATCTACAGCTAGAAAAGGCGGATTACTTCAACCCTTTCCAATTAATAAAATGTACCCAGAATTTGAAGAAGCTGTAATGGCTTTGGATAAAGTAGGGGATGTTACAAAACCAGTAAAAACTCCTGTGGGCTGGCATATTATAAAATTGGTCTCCAAACCAGGAATAGAATCTTTCGACAAGCTAAAAAGAGAACTAAAGGTTAGAGTAGATAAAGACAGTAGATCGGAACAAAGCAGGGAGAGTATCGTTAAAAGATTAAAATTGGAGTATAATTTCCATGAAAACCCAAAAATCAAAAAGGATGCATTTTCTCAAATTGATGAGTCTTTGTTGAAAATGGCCTATAATTCTAAAGATTCTAAAGGGAAGGATAAGGTATTATTCGAATTTACCGATAACAGCTTTACCGTTGGCGAATTTTTGCTTTACGTTGACAATACTCAATCTAAGTCGCGAAAGTCAGGGAACTTAAGGAAGGAAATCCGAACAGCCTACAATAGGTTTGTAGATGGTAAACTTATTACCTATGAAAAAACTCGATTAGAGGATAAGTACCCGGAATTTAGAATGCTTGCCAGAGAATATTATGAAGGCATTTTACTTTTTGATTTAACAGAGAAGAGAGTTTGGAAAAAATCAGTTATCGATACCCTAGGATTGGAAACCTTTTACGCAGAAAACAAAAGTATGTTTATGTGGGAAACGCGTTATGATGTTCAAATAATTGATGAAGCCTACAAAAAAATGGCCAAAAAAGCCAAAAAAATGCTGAAAGCTGGTGATTCAATTCAAAATGTAATGAACATTTTAAATAAGGACTCGGAGTTAAATATTAAAATTGAGGAAGGTCTTATTGAGGAAAGTGATAATGATCTTTTATTGGAATTCAAACCAGAAATAGGAACTTCCAAACCTAAAAAAAGAAATTCTAGGTATTTTGTTTTAATTGTAAAGGATAAAAAAGCACCTACAGAAAAATCTTTGGCTGAAGCAAGAGGTTTGGTGATAAGCGCTTATCAAAATAAACTTGAAAAGGACTGGATAGCTGACCTGAAAAGTAAGTTTGATGTTAGCATAAATGAGGAACTGTTGGAAAAGGTAATAAAGATTCTTGAGGAAGAAAAGTAAATATTGCCTCAGTATACTTCTGATTTCGCTTGTATGCGCATCTTGTCATTTTTTTGATAATTCTGAAAAGGAAGATAAAGGGAAAGTCGTCGCTAGAGTCTATGATCGTTACCTATACGAAGATGATCTAAAAGGGTTATTGTCTCAAAAGGACAATCTGAATTCGAGAGATAGTTTGTCCATTGTTCAGAATTTTATTAATCTGTGGGCGAAGGATCAACTCATGCTTTATAAAGCAGAGTTTAACCTAAACGAAAATCAAAAGAATTTTGAAGCGCAAATAACCAAGTATAAAAATGACCATTTGAACTATTAACAATCTAAAAATCTGAAATAATCTTGTATTTCTAAAAGTCTTGTAATACCCTAAAGAAAATGATGATATAAGCCAAAACAAAGAAATATAAATTAGAAAATATCTATTTAAAAATTCTTTGTCATAAATAAAAAATACGACTAAGTTTATTATTAATAGATCAAAAATAATTGATAAGGGCTTTATGTATTTTGAATACCTTTTTCTCAATTTAAAAATCTTTTACTTTTTGTTGTACAAATTCTTTAAACTCTTTTTCAAACCTTTCTTTACTAAAACGTTCTGCATTTTTCCTTATTATTTTAGGATCAAAT
>CAKZNE010000021.1 GCA_937129395.1 uncultured Cryomorphaceae bacterium
TTATAATAATAATTTTTAAAAATAATATCAAGCAAGTAAATTTCTATCCATACACCAGCGCCTTAATTCCGCACCTTCCGTTCCATTTAATACTCTCAGAGCCTTTTGATATTCCTTTAAAATTAATTGAGGATCAAAGCTTACTTTACTGATAATCAATTTGTAGTATTCCAATAATGAGGTTTTCATAATAATAATATATAATTCGGAATTTAAAAATGCTTTTTGGCGAATTTCAAATCCATTAATAGTTTAGCTCATCAACACTTTGTAGCTGAAGTATCAATATTCTATAGGGTTTGGTGTTGAATCAATCAACATTCCAAAGCATACAAATGCAGAATCTGGCAGTTTAGTATATTTTAATATGTCAAAGTTTTCATACTTATTAACAAGGCATAAAAAAAGCCTGAAAATATTTCAGGCTTTTAATTTTTCAGGAATCTAAAATTAGATATCCAACTTCTTTTTTAAAGATTTTGGAACAGCATCCTTATGAACCAAAATTGAAATTGTTTTAGCTTTTACAAATGATTCGGAAGCATATATATACCCTGTTCTATTTGCATTAGCTCTTTCTCCCCAACTATTTTTAACCATATAATAAACAGTACCAACTTGATCTTTTACCATTCCAGTAATTTGCATACCGTGATCATCGGAAGTACTGTAATTATCATATTCCTCCTGGCGACTTTCCTCGGATACCATAATTTCTGGTTTTGGACCTTTAAACATTTCCTTTCTAGCTTCTTTTGACACATCCAAAGGCAGAATTGCCAAACCATTTTTTAAAGAAAATCCTTTTTCACTAACATCGGTAGCCCAGCTTACAGAAAATCCTTTATTCAAACTATTATCTAAGGTTTCCATCATTTCATTTAGGGGAACATTATAACTTGTTCCCCAAGTCCAATTATCAGGAACCTGGATCGTTACCTCCTTATAATATGGATTTGGTTGAAAATGCGAAAAAGAAGTAATTTGAACGTAATCATCAGCATTTACACCTACATACTCATCTGCAAAAGATCTCGGAGTATAGGTTTTTCCTTCCCATTCAAAAGTTTCTGGAACTTCTCCTAAATAAGCATCAAGGGTTGCAACAAATGCTATTCTCCAAGACTTTGTTAATTTTCCATTTGGATTTTTAATTACTTGATCCAATTGAGCTTTAAGGAGAGCTTCTAATTCACTGTGTTTGTTTCGATCTGTTCCATAATTTAAGCCATTATACTTTTCATAAGGCATGGCTCCATATTTCTTTAAAACATATAAAACATCTGGTAATGCACCACCTTGAGCAAAATTTAAATGCCCATGTAAACGAACATATTTTTCAGCTTTATCAAGGTAAACCATTCTTACTGTGAACATTTCGGAAAGATCCACAGGTTCTTTTCCATTTCTAATCATTTCAGATTCTACGAAACTTGTAGTTGCATAACTCCAACAAGTTCCACTACTTCCTTGGTCTTTTACCGGAGTGGCCTCAAGATCTACAAGTGTTTCAAATACAAATTCTCCTTTTGTATCGCTCCCATTGTTTTTAACCTTATCAATTAAATCATCTTGAGCAAAAGAAGGAAGGGCAAAAGCACAAATTAAAACTGCCCCTAAACTTTTCATTTTTATCATTTCGTTAAGCATTTTATTTAGAATTTAGCTAAAGTATTAAACAACGGGTAATATGAAAGTTTTAAAAAAGATATTTAACTATAAAACATTATTGATTCTTTTGGGAATCCTTGTGATAACCCTGCTTTCAAGCCGGTTTATTAGCTTTTCTGCAAGCCCTGAAGAAATTGAACTTGCATTTTCTAAAACTAACTTTCAACCCATTTCACATTATGAAAAGTTCGAAGAAGGGGATTTACACTATATAACTGTAGGAGATAGCTCCAAAAGGAGTCTAATTCTGATCCATGGTTCACCGGGAAGTTGGGATGCTTGGATGAGTTTATGCACTGATACTAAATTATTAAAGAAGTACTATGTTATTGCAATTGATAGAGCTGGATACAATAAAACAAGTTTGAAAGGAAAATATACCCTGCAAGAGCAAAGCGAATTTTTGAAACCAATAATGCATAAGTATTGCGATTCTTGCATCTTGGCCGGACACTCTTACGGAGGAGGTTTAGCTATGCAGGTTGCGATGGATTATCCTACTAATTTAGTTGGAGTAGTAAGCATTGCAGGAACTGTTGCAGCACCCTTTCAAAAATTAAAATGGTTTAACTATGCCATGAATTACAGTCCTGCACAATGGCTAGTTGCTGACGATTTAGCGAATAGCAACAGTGAAATGTGGCGTTTGCAAAAGGACCTTCCTAAAATGAATTCCGGTTTAAAAAATTTCAAGGCCAAAGTAGCCATTGTTCAAGGTAAGGAGGATATGATTGTAAACAGTCAATCTGCAACCTACCTAGAACAAGAGCTTACCATGGCCACAGTGAAACTAATCGAAAAAGAAGATATGAATCACTTTGTAATTTGGAGTGATCAAAACTTAGTTTTAGAAGCCCTCGATTGGATTGAAAACCAATAATCTTAAGCGACAATCCTAGATTTGTCCGAATAAACCTCTATATCATAAATGGCCTTTGCCAATTTGCTAGATCTATTTTTATGGTCTACTTCGTGAACAAATACTTTTAGTTGAAAATTTCTTTTGTTGTACTGGTAAATTTGTGCTTTTACAAAGAGTTTTTCCCCTTCCCCTGGATCTTTAAGAATTTCGAGACGAACTTTGGAAGTGGTTTTGGAATATCCATTTGGCAGGGCCGAAGAAACCCATTTTAGCATTTGTTGAGCTGATGATTCCATTAGGTTTAATGCTTGCCATTGAGAATTTGGAAATTCTGAAGAACTGAATGGTACTACTTTTTGAAGGTGAGACTTTTTGTCTTTTTCTAATATTTTGAATATATCTTTCATGATGATAGCTTTAAAGGTGGTGAACTGATGAAGGACGAAACCCAATTTGTTTGATGTTTCATTCTCGTTTGGATGAACATGGACCTGGAATAATTGAAATTTTGCATTTAGTTTTTTTAAATAATTAGTAAAAAAAAAGTCCTCAAAAACAATATTTTGGAGGACTTTTAAAAGGAAATATTCTTTTAAATTCAGGAAACCTCCACTTCTATCCACCACTTCGTATTGCAATGCATAATTGCAGCACTATAGATTGATGGATTGAAATTTCGTCTCTGGACTTTCATATACATCCAAAAATAGAAAAAGCAATTGGTACTACAAGCAAAAAGTCTTTTAAATTTGGTCCTTTATGAAAATACATTTTCTTTTTTACGGATTGTTAATTTTTGCTTTATTGATGCTCTTTCAGTTCAGTAGGTTTTGGACTTTCGGCAATGATCAAGGCAAAGAAATTTTTATTCTTGTTGTGGCTTTGGTTTCTATTCTGATTGGAATATATTTTGGAAAAAACAAATCCCTCAAGCGGAAGGATAAATCCATTGCCAATTCTGAAATTGACCATGACAAGATAAATTCCTTGGAAATCACCTCTCGGGAGTATGAGGTTTTAGAACTTATTTCAAAAGGGTTTTCCAACAAAGAAATTGCAGATCAGTTATTTCTTTCTGAAAGCACGATTAAAACTCATGTATCCAAACTCTTTGTAAAACTGGATGCCAAAAGAAGAACACAAGCTATTACCATTGCTAAAGATCTAAGAATCATACATTAACAATAAATACTTTAGTATGATAGGCTAGATTGGTACTTTAGTATTAGGATGGTTTATTTGAAATTTTGGTGATTTACATTCAAATCAAAAAAACGGAGTATTTATGAATAAAGAATTGAGAAATTACGGAATTATAGGCGGCTTAATTGGAACCGTCTTTTTTGTTGGACCTATTGTAGTAAATCCAGATCATTATTTGGATCCAGATCATTTTGAAAATGGAGAAATTATCGGTTATACGATTATGTTTCTTTCAATGATCCCAGTGTTTTTGGGAACTAGGGCCTACAGAAACAAATATTTTCATGATTCTCCTTTTAGTTTTACAAAAGGCTTAGTTACGGGATTGATAATTACGGGCGTAGCAACTTTAATTTTCTACATTGGCAATGTTGTAATCTATGAAGTAATAAGCCCTGGATTCCTCGAAAAATTTAGCGTTGTGTATTATGATTATGCGTTGGAGGAAGCGCCTAATGAATTAGCCAGGACCGCAGTAATTGAAGATTATGAATCCATGGAGCCTTATATTAAAAATGGTTTTCTATATGGAATATTGATGTCCATTTTTGTAATTATTTTTGGATTAATAATATCGTTAATCTCTGCATTTACATTAAAACGGGCTTAATTTCTAAATGCTTACTTCTTAGTTGGTAATTTCTATTTCGCCTTCGCTATAGTTTATATTGAAAACAAACAAATGCCTTTAGATTTGTTAACTTCGCCGCCCAAAATCACCCCATGAGCGAGAATCAAAAACCTATTGTTTATTATGTCTATGATGCCCTTTGTGGATGGTGTTATGGCTTTTCCAAAAATATTTTAGAATTCCATAACAAGCACAAAAATGAATTTGATTTTCAAGTTTTTTCTGGAGGAATGGTTACAGGAGAGCGAGAAGGAAGCATTAATGAAGTAGCTGGTTACATTAAAGGAGCTTACAAAAACGTAGAAGAAACTACAGGTGTACTTTTTGGAGAAAACTTTATCAATAAAACCTTAGAAGAAGGTACTGATTTTTATAGCTCTGTACCGGCTTCTTTGGCGATGGCACTCTTTCGAACTCAAAAACCTGAATTATCGGTTCAATTTGCAGCCAGAATTCAAAAGGCCATCTACCATGAAGGTTTGCCCCCAGCAGAATTAGCCACTTTCGGACATTGTGTGAAAGACTTTGAATTAGATCCAGAAATGTTCCAGCAAAAAATGGAAGACCCTAGAATCCAAAATTTGGTTCAAGAGGAATTTAAAACAGTAAGTTCTTGGGGAGTAAAAGGATTTCCCTCCATGATTTATAAGGAAGGAAATCATGCCTATATGATTGCAAGGGGTTATACTCCAATGGGAATGTTGGAAGAAACATTGGAAAATGTTCAAAAGGAAATCCGTTCCAAATAAAAAGGGGACCTTCAAGAATTTCTTATAATAATTAAAACTGATTATTATCTTCGTAAAAGGAACAAGCTTATGAGGATCAAGTCTATTTTAATTATCACTGCGGGGATTTTACTATTTACTTCATGTAAAAATAAAGGCACCAAGCCTCTCCTACCCTATTATCTAGGGGAGGAATTCCAAGAAGTTTGGATTTTACCCGAACAAGAGAAAAAAGCATTTATCAATTTCCCTGATTTTCAATTAAAGGATCAGTTTGAGGTTGATATTTTAAAAAAGCACTTAATCGGACAGGCCTTCGTTCTTAACTTCTTTTACGGTAATTGTAAAAATGCATGTTCAGATGGGATGAAAGCTATGGACAGCCTTCAAAATCGCCTATTGGAAGATGAAGTCCTGTTTTTGTCTATTAGCCTAGACGGTGATAGGGATAACGTAAATACTTTAAAAAAATATTCGGAGGAGTTTAGTGTAAATCCAGAGAAATGGCGTCTTTTAACAGGTGATAAAAAACAAATAAAACAGATTATTAAAACGGTATTGAACCAGAAAATTAATCATCCTAATGATTATAAGGATTATAACCTTTTGTACCTATTCGATAGTGAAGCTTACCTAAGAGGTATTTATGATCTGAAAAATGAGGTAGCAATAGAAAATTTGATTCTGGATACCCGTTTATTTAGATAATTCATCTAAATTTTCCTTTTCCTTTTTCGAGAGAGAATCGATACCTGTGCTTCCAACCTTTTCTAGGAGTCGGTTGAGCTCAATCTCTTTATTCTTTTTCTTTTCTCGGTAATAATCCTCTACATCATAATACTCAGGTTTTTCCGTCTTTTTTGGTATTTTAATTTTTAGACTATTTGGCTTTCCTAAATCAATTCCAAAAATTAACAGAGCTAAATAAATTAGAGATGGAACCCCCGCTAGAATTATTGGTAGGGTGTTCTCAAAAAGCATTGAAGGTTTAAAATAGAGCGCTAAAAACAATCCGAAAATGGCACCTCCTAAATGGGCATCATGACCAATATTATCCCTTTTATTTCTCATTCCGAAAATGGAATAGGCAACAAATCCTAGAGCAAAAGCCCATCCAGGTAGCGGGATGGCGAAAAATAATAGTATTTCCATACCTGGATCGATAACCAAGGCAGCGAAAATTATCCCACTTACCGCTCCAGAAGCACCCACTGCACGATAAAAAGAATTTGATTTATTAATCCACAGGGATAAAAAATTTCCGGCTAAAAGGCTTCCAAAGTAAACCATAAAAAATGGGATCGTTCCAAGTAAGGATTCTACAATTCCTGCAAAAAAATAAAAGGAGAGCATATTCATAATCAAATGGGCATAATCCAAATGAATAAACCCTGAACTAAACATCCTTTTATAATCCTTTTTTCCAAGTATTTCCCCTACATCAAAACTAAAAGAGTTAAAAATATTTCTATTTTGAAAAGCGCTGAGGCTTGTTATAACATTAGCTATGATTATAAGAATACCCGCAATCCCAATATCATTCATTCAATAATTTCATTTATCCTCCAAAAATAGAAAGACAATTTTATCTTTACCAAGTCGGGGAAAATAAATTACCTAAGTTGACTGAGGAAGAACTAATTATTGGGCTCATAAACAAATCTGAGCAGGCATTTAAACAAGCATTTAAGGACTATTCCTCTATGATTTTAAACACGGCCATGGGCTTTCTGCAAAATCAAGACGAAGCAGAGGATATGGTTCAAGAGGTTATGATTGAAATTTTGAATTCCATCTCAAAATTTAAAAAGGAATCATCTCTAAAAACTTGGATATATAGACTTACCCTCAGCAAATCTCTTGATGTTCTAAGGGCAAAAAAACGCCATAAACGCGGTGGGCTTTTTTCATTTATAAGTTTTAAAAACGACGAAAGTTGGATGCACCAGCCAGACTTTAGGCATCCTGGGGTAATTTTAGAAAACAAAGAACTGTCGGTTGTTTTGTTTAAAGCCATTGATCAATTGGTTGAAAATCAAAAAATTGCATTCACTTTAAATAAGGTTGAAGGATTGTCCTATAAAGAAATTGCGGATGTAATGGAAACAAGTGTTTCTTCTGTTGAATCCCTTATTCATCGTGCAAAAAAGAGGCTTCAAAATCTTTTAAAAACTTTTTACGAATCAGAGCGCAAGTAAATTATTTATTAGGCGTCAATACAAACGAGAATGGACGATTTAAACAAAAATATTCAAGAAACTATTAATAGCTTAGATGGTTTGCAAAAACCTGAACTTAGTCCCTTAATGGCAGATAGAATTTGGAGACTTGCCTTGGAAAGTAAATCAAAACAAAAGTCAGAAACCGTTATGCCCAGCAAAGGATTGGTCTGGATTGCTGGACTTTCTGCAGTGGTAGTTCTGAACCTTGCTTTTCTGCATTGGAACACTAATAATTCCTTAAATAATGAGCAAGCTGAAAGCAGCTTAACTAGCATTTATTTTGATTCTGAAATTAGTTATTGATATGAAGTGGAAAGAAGGAAACTTCCTTAAAATAGCAGTTTTGATTTTGGTTGTGCTAAATATTAGTCTCCTTGCCAGCCTGTGGTTTGGTCAAAATAAAAAAGGAATTAGAGTCCCACCAGATAGGATGTCAATTGAAGTTGGATTTTCTGAAAAGCAAATAAGGGAATTTGAACAATTAAGAATTAGCCATCACAGAGAAAATTTTGAAATTAAAAAAGAGATTACAGAATTAAGGAAGAAATTTTTCGCCTTGTTAAAAAGCGAAAATGCTGAAGAATTTGAGATCCTAAAAACAAGAATTGGCGAATTGCAGGAAATTGAGTTGGAACGCCTTTACCATCATTTTAAGGAAGTACGGGCGATTTGCAATACAGATGAACAAAAAGAAATTTTTGATTCGGTAATTGGAAGGAGTATTCCTGGTCAGAATGGAGGTCCACCAAGTCATCCAAAGGGGCCAGAAAGGGGGAATAGACCTCCTCCTCACTAATTAATTTGGATTATTCAACCTGAAATTATTTAATTATTGAAATATT
>CAKZNE010000022.1 GCA_937129395.1 uncultured Cryomorphaceae bacterium
TGCCCGTACCCAAACTTACCCTGTCCAAGCATTTGTTCAGGTGAGTCCGCCGTACAATTCATATTTACCAGATTATGCCGACCCCTTCACCAATCAAATGAAGGTGCTGTTAACCTTAACAGATTTTGCAATTCCATCCACTCAAGTTAAATTGCGTTTTGAAATAGAAGGCCCGGGCTATAGCATGCAGTCGGTTGATTTAATTGCATTTCCTACTATCACTCTAACCCCTGGAGTGCCTGTAGAAATTAGCGGCAGCGCATTAGCACCTTATTTAGCAACAGAAAATTTAGTCTTTTCAACCACTTCTTCAATGATTGGTTTTGAGGAACGTTCTCCCAATGATTCGTCGGTAATGAGCAAAATCATCACTTTAAAGTCTTGTTTATCATTTTAGCCAAACTGGGTTATGACTGGGCTAAAAACCTTTATCATCTTTCATACGGAATGGTAGATTTACCCACAGGGAAAATGAAATCCCGTGAAGGAACCGTTGTAGATGCTGATGATTTAATCCAGAAAATGATTGATGAAGCCCAACTGATTTCTGAAGAACTAGGTAAGACGGAAGGTATGGAGGAAGAGGATAAACAAAAACTCTATAACCTGGTAGGATTAGGTGCCTTGAAATATTATATCCTAAGAGTAGATCCAAAGAAAAGAATGTTGTTTGATCCCAAAGAATCTATTGATTTTAAAGGAGATACAGGTCCCTATATTCAGTTTAACCATGCAAGAATAAAATCCCTATTAAAGAAAGGGGAAGAAGGGACTTATAAAGGTGAATACAACAATTTGGAAGCCAGTGAAAGAGCCATTATTAAAAATTTGGTTCTGTATCCAGAAATGATACAATTGGCAGCCAAGGATCACAGTCCTTCTACAATTGCCGGATATATTTACGATTTAGTGAAAGCCTTTAGTGCCTTTTACCAGCAATTGCCCATTTTGAGTGACGAAAACCCGGGAGCCATCGCTTTTCGATTGAAACTTTCTGGAAATGTGGCCAAAGTGGTGAAATCAGGAATGACGCTTTTGGGGATAGATGTTCCTGAAAGAATGTAGTATAAAAATTAGAAATTAAGAACACAAAATTTAGAAGAGAAGCTCTATTTTTGGATGCATAAAGTTTAAAAAATATGTTTGATAATTTACAGGAAAAACTCGATAAAGCCCTTCATGTATTAAAAGGGCATGGACAGATTTCGGAAGTGAATGTTGCCGAAACGGTGAAGGAGATTCGAAGGGCTCTAGTAGATGCCGATGTTAGTTTTAAAATTGCAAAACAGTTTACCAATACCGTAAAGGAAAAAGCTTTAGGACAAAAAGTACTAACATCCTTGCAGCCAGGTCAGCTTATGACCAAAATCGTGCATGATGAAATGGCCGATTTAATTGGTGGTGAAACTCAGGAGCTTTCTTTATCCTCTTCTCCTTCCGTTATTTTAATGGCAGGTTTGCAAGGTTCGGGAAAAACGACTCATTCTGGTAAACTAGCTTTATATCTTAAAACAAAAAAAACTAAAAAGCCCTTATTGGTAGCCTGTGATGTTTATCGTCCGGCGGCGATTAATCAGCTGAAAGTAGTTGGAGAGCAAATTGGGGTTGAAGTATATACAGAAGAAGGGAACCAAAATCCTGTTTCAATTGCCGAAAATGCTGTGGCTCATGCTAAAGCAAATGGATTTAATGTGGTGATTGTAGATACCGCTGGTCGTTTGGCAATAGATGAGGCCATGATGACCGAAATACGGAATATCCACGCCACGGTAAAACCGGATGAAACCCTTTTTGTGGTGGATTCTATGACTGGTCAGGATGCTGTGAATACCGCCAAAGCCTTTAACGATGTTTTGGATTATGAAGGGGTAATTCTTACCAAATTGGATGGAGATACCCGTGGTGGTGCGGCTCTTACGATTCGTTCCATTGTAAATAAGCCGATTAAGTTTATCGGTACTGGAGAAAAAATGGAGGCCTTGGATGTTTTTCACCCAAGCAGAATGGCAGACCGTATTTTGGGAATGGGGGATGTGGTATCCCTTGTGGAAAGAGCTCAAGAACAATACGATGAGGTTGAAGCCAGAAGAGTACAGAAAAAAATTGCCTCCAATAAATTCGATTTTGATGATTTCTTAGGTCAGATTAAGCAAATCAAAAAAATGGGTAATGTAAAAGACCTGATGGGAATGATCCCTGGAATGGGGAAAATGATGAAAGGTGTAGATATTGACGATGATGCTTTTAAAGGAGTAGAGGCAATTATTTATAGCATGACACCTTCCGAAAGGGCAGATCCAAAATTGATAAATGGCAGCAGGAGAAAGCGAATTGCAGATGGTTGTGGAAAAACAATACAAGATGTAAATCAATTATTGAAGCAATTCAATGATATGAGCAAAATGATGAAAATGATGCAGGGTGGAGGAGCCAAAAAAATGGCCAGCATGATGAAGGGTGCCAAAGGAATGCGATAAATTAGAAATACAATATTTAGGATATGATTCTTTTAGATGGTAAAAAAACTTCCTTTGAAATTAAGGAAGAAATAGCAGAAGAGGTAACAAAACTAATCGCAAGAGGTGGAAAAAAACCACATTTGGCCGCCGTATTAGTAGGGAATAATGGCGCATCTATTACCTATGTAAACGCTAAAGTAAAAGACTGCGAAGAAGTAGGTTTCGACTCCAGCCTAATAAAACTATCTGAAACCATCTCCGAAAAGGAACTATTGGAAGAAGTGGAAAAGTTAAATAGCGATGATGCTATTGATGGCTTCATCGTGCAACTACCTTTACCCAAACATATAGACGAACAAAAAGTAATAATGGCCATAGACCCCACCAAAGATGTGGACGGTTTTCACCCGCAAAATTTGGGAAAAATGGCCTTAAATCTCCCCACCTTTTTGCCAGCAACCCCAATGGGTATTATGGACCTACTAGACCGCTACAATATTGAAACAGGAGGAAAGCACTGCGTAGTAGTAGGAAGATCCCATATAGTAGGTTTACCAGCCAGCATTTTAATGGGAAGAAACTCTTATCCAGGAAACGCCACTGTAACTCTTACGCACAGTAGAACCAGCAACCTAAAAGAAATACTACAAACGGCAGATATCATAATCGCAGCCCTAGGAAAACCAGATTTCATAACAGCAGACATGGTTAAAGACGGAGTAGTAATTATAGACGTAGGAACAACCAGAGTAGTAGACAAAAGCAAAAAATCTGGCTACAAACTAAAAGGAGATGTAGACTTCGCCGGAGTATCTAAAAAGGCTTCCTATATCACTCCGGTACCAGGAGGTGTTGGGCCAATGACAAGAGTTAGTTTATTGAAGAATACTTTGATTACTGCTAGGACGAAGTAGGGGTTTTTGGTTTGATTTAAAATCGCAATATAGTGTGAGGTTATCCTATAAATGAACTTACATTTTCACAGTCTTTAAAACTACATTTAGTTGAAAATGTTTTTTCTACAAATTGTCCCTTAAAATGTAGTAATTCAATGTGTATTATAGTTTAGGAATAGGCTATATTTGAGAGTAATGAATACTCTGCCAATAATTCATCTTTCTCACCTATTTCATAGAGAACAGAATTGCTTTAAATTAAATTTTGAATCAAACTCGTCCTAAACGTTTCGTGACTTTTTATTTAAATTATGATTATCAGCAACTTAAGAGAGGGAGGTCCAACTTTTTGAAAACAACCCTATTGAAATGAATGAGTTTTTTATTTTTTTTCATTGAAACGATAAATTTTAATCGAAGCCAATTTTGGCCTTCAAGAAAAGGGTAATTTGATTGAAATGGAGCCTTAGGGAGAT
>CAKZNE010000023.1 GCA_937129395.1 uncultured Cryomorphaceae bacterium
AAGATAGACCTTTCCTTTTTTTGCCATATCCAAGAAATCCCCCATATCAGAGAAGAAGCCATTCGGACGCACTATTGTATAATTCATTCCAGATTCTACTAACTCATCTACAAACCTTTCTTTTGCTTCAAAAATCTTTAGCTCTCTCATCTTATTCCCATTAATTGCAGATATATACATAAAAGACTCTACTCCTGTTTTCTTCGCTTCAACTAATAAATTGGAATTTGCTTTATAGTCCACATCCATATATGTTAGCCCATCTTTTTGTCTTGTTATACCTACAGAACTAAAAACAATATTTTCTGCAGAATAAAAACGACTCAAAAACCCTTGTACATCCTTTTTACTGAAACTTTTTACAGATTCAGGTGTACCTAAAATATTCATTCCTAAAGGGTGATTTTGGTACATCTGCGCTTCAAAATCATCGAATATCAATTCAGAAGGAGAATCTTTATAACTATTGATTTCATCAATAATCACCTCTTTTTCCTTTTTCAATTCCTTTTCAGGAAAGGTGGAATTAAAGGCAATGTCTAGTAATAATTCAATGGCTCTGGAATAGTCTTCCTGCAAAAATGAGGAATAGATTACTGTATCCTCTTTGGTGGTATAGGCATTGATTTCACCACCTACATCTTCCATTCTGCTTAAAATATGATAGGCTTTTCTGTTGGTGGTACCTTTAAAAAAAACATGTTCTATAAAATGAGCTAAGCCCTCTTCTTCGGGACTTTCATCCCTTGATCCGGCTTTTATCATCAGCCCACAATGGGCGATTGGTCGATTTACTTGTTTGTGAACAACGCGAATACCATTGCTTAATTCAAAAACCTCAAATTCCTTCATTCATTATTCTTCTGGCTTGCAAATTAACGACACTAAAAACTTTATTACACCAATATTTTCAGGAATGAGTTCTGAGATTTATTTATCCAATAAAAAATCAATGAGTTTTTGTTTTTCTTCCTCACTAAGCTTTTTAAATGCTTCAATATTAGGGGTCATTTTAGAATACTCCTCAGGATCAATTTTGGGCTTTCCCTTTCCTATTAAAAATTGAAATAGTTCCTTTTCTTGGTTTAAATAATACTCCCTGATCTTTTTTAAAGAAGGCCCAACAACATTTGCATATTTCATATGACAGGCACCGCATTTTAGTCTTTTGAAAATTGCTTTTCCTTCATTTTTAACCCTAAGGTCAGCGTTTTTGGCCATTTCCAAAGGCTGAGCTGAGGCTTGTTTTGGTAGCTCGAAATTATCCACGGTTTTAGTAGTGCAAGAAAAAGCCACAAAACAAATGGACAGTAAACCAAGTATTTTATTTTTTTTAAAAATCACAGTTATCCGGTTGTGTATTAATAGCAATCCCGTCTGGAATATCTCCAACTTTCCAGGAACCAATTATTTTCCATGTATCTGTTGACAAAAGTACGGTTCGATCCGCATTCGAATTGATTACAAACAAAAATGGCTTTGAAGGATGAAATAATAAACTTGATGGTGTAGGGCTGTCATTAAAAAGTTTGTCAAGAAGATTAGATGACCCAGGGAGTTCAATTTTCTTTACAATCTCCTTTGATTGGGTGTCGAAAACGTATAGATTGCCCTCTGCATGATTACTAGAAATACAGTAGCTTCCATCTGGTGAAATGGCAAGTCGAACTGGCATTTTTCCAGTTTTTAACTTCCTTATTAGCTCAAGATTTTCTGTGTTAATAATGGAAATACTATCTTCAAATTTATTGCAAGTCCATAGTTCATTTCCATTTGGAGTTATAGCCAATCCTTCTGTACCCTTGCCGCAATAAATATTCTTCACCAAACTATCTTTTTCGTAGTTAATGACACTCACATCATTCGTCCCAATATTTGCAACATAGGCAATGGTCTTATTTGGGTGTCTTAAAACCATATGTGATTCTTTCCCTAAAGTTTTAGTTTCAGATTCAATTTCTCCAGTTTGAATGTTTAATAAAATCAAGGAGCTTGCGCCTTCAGAGGTGACTAATATTTTATTTGAGTCAAGGCTTAGTTCCAGTCCATGAAGTTTTGTTTTATTTTTCAGATGGATCGTTTTTAGGAGCTCAAAAGTTTCGGTGGAAATAAGAAATATTTCACTTGCTGGATTTGTTTCATTACCAAAATCGGAAACAATAAGATATTTTTTGTCGGCTGAAATAATTACTTCGTGAGGCTCTATTCCTATTTCTAAGGTTTTTATTGCCGTCTTTTGACTTAGGTCTATTATACTAATGTTGTGATCTAGTTTATTAACAACAAAAAGATTTCCTCCCATGCATTCCTTATAACCTGGGCTTTTATAAATAGAGTAAAATAGTAATGAACCGATGGTGCCTAAAATAAATAGACTTAGAATTAACTTTTTCATAGTATACCTTCCTTCAATTGTTTTACTGCAAAATCACAAGCCCTTGCCGTCAACGCCATATAGGTCAGTGATGGGTTTTGGGATGCAGAGGAAGTCATACAGCTTCCATCCGTAATAAACACATTTTTCACATCATGCATTTGGTTAAAGGCATTGAGTACCGAAGTTTTTGGATCTTTTCCCATCCGAGCTGTTCCCATTTCATGTATTGTTGAGCCTGGAACAAGTTCCGAACGGAAACTTCTAATATTTTTAAATCCAGCTTTTTCTAGCATTTTTTCCGATTCGTTTATGGAGTCTTCTCTTAGGGTAATTTCATTTTCACCATATCTAAAATGAATTTTCAGCAAAGGAATTCCCCATTCATCTTTTTGATTTTCGTCCAATTCGATGCGGTTGTGAAAATACGGTAATGTTTCTCCAATGGCGCCCAACCAGATTTGCCATTTACCGGGTTTCATAAGGTTATTCTTAAAATCTTTTCCAAATCCATCTACCTTTTTATCTTCCCAATCCTGCCTTTGTGCCTTTCCATGTATGGCATACCCACGTTTATAGGTTTTATCTGTTTCGTTGTTCAAATTGTGGAATCTTGGAATATATATCCCACCAGGATTTCTTCCCGAGTAGTAAAACTCCTTAAATCCATCGTATTCTGCAACAGTGCCGGTTGTGGAAAAATGATCCATTAAATTATGACCAATTTGCCCACTTGAGTTCCCCAATCCATCTGGGAAATGCTCGCTTTTGGAATTTAATAAAATTGCAGCGGTTGCAATTGTAGAGGCATTCAAAAAAATAATCTTAGCCTTAAAAACCAATTCCTTCTTTGTTTCTTGATCAATAACTTTTACCCCAATCGCTTTTTTTGTTTTTGGATCGTAGAGCACTTCTTTAACAATGGAATTTGGTCTCAAGCTTAGGTTACCAGTTGAGTCCGCTGCAGGAATGGTGGCAGAGTTACTGCTAAAATACCCTCCATAAACACAACCTCTGTCGCATCGGTTTTGGTACATGCAAGGCCCTCTGTCATTATGCTTCTTTGTTAAATTAGCCAAACGAATTGGAATTACGTTTCTACCATCAAAATTTTTAGCAACCTCTTTGGAAAAATGAGATTCTACACAATTCATTGGAATTGGAGGTAGAAATTCACTGTCTGGAAGTTGCTTAATATTTGCTTTTTCGCCACTTATACCTACAAATTTTTCAACATAGGAATACCATTTTTCAATGTCATTATATCTAATTGGCCAGTCAATCGATGCTCCATCTTTTGCATTTGCTTCAAAATCTATAGGACTCCATCTGTAACATTGCCTACCCCAAATCAATGATCTACCACCTACTTGGTAACCTCTAATCCAATGAAAAGGATCTTGTTGGATGTAAGGATGTTTTTTGTCATTAACAAAAAAGTGCTTATTCCCTTCATTGTATTGAAAAATACCACTTTGAATTGGGCTTTCATCCCTAAATGATTTATCCTTAAAAAGGCGAGTTTTAAACTCCCATGGGGCCATTTGCGCTGTTGGGTAATCCCTAATGTGGCGAACGTCTCTACCTCGTTCTAAAACTAATGTTTTTAGTCCTTTTTCAGTGAGTTCTTTTGCAGCCCAACCGCCGCTAATTCCAGAGCCCACAACAATAGCGTCAAATTCTATAGTTTCTTTCATTAATTATTTTGTCGCCCAAGATTTTTGATTTTCCCTAAGCGGGATACAACTTTTATATTCCATTGGAACCGGATCATAAACCA
>CAKZNE010000024.1 GCA_937129395.1 uncultured Cryomorphaceae bacterium
TCATTAAAATTTCCACTTGTCCTTTTGGTAACTGTACTCTTAATAGCCTGATTTTTATAGGTGTTTTTCGATCATAGTCCCGTCCCGAAAGACTTGCATTCTTACCAGGGTACATTTCTGTTATACACGATTTTTTTTGACTTTTTTCAAAATCAATGGTAAGCCGGCTAAAGCTAGTTTTTACCCGCATCAAAAAATCAAGTTTTCTTATTTGGTGCTGATGTATAAAGTCATATGAGGGGTAACCCCTATCATAGATCAATAAATCATTTGGTTTGCAATGTGATAAATGTGAAAGTGCCAAATCTCTTTCCCCTCTGCTTAACGGAGACAAAATACCGTCCAGCACATATTTGTTTTCCACATCGTACAAAACAGAGCTTCTGGCTTGTACAATTGATGAACCTGTTTGGTTCTTTGTGCTGCCGTAAATAGCTTTCAAACCCTCGGTTAAGGGCAATGTGATTCGGGATCCATCTATGGCTAACAACCTAAAACCTTTCCACAATTTTATAGCGCTATCATTCTCAGTATAAAACTCCTCCAACAATGTAGCTGATAGTTTTTTAAAAACTTCGGGCTTAATTTTCTTGCGAGCTTGAACAAATGCACTTTTGGTAAAGGAACCAGGCCCCTTATCCTTGAGAAAATTCTTGAAATTTTCAATCTCCAGGGCTAGGCTTTTTCTAAGCAGGTTTAGCATGAAAAGTAAAATGGTTGAAAAAGGCTGTTTCCTATTCCTTGTAAAATCTTTTTCTGATACCCTATATTCATATTTTAAATGTTCACTGAAAAGTTCAGCGGTTACCTTATTGAGGATAAAGGTGGCAGTTTTTTTTCAAAATACATCTTCTTGGTTATCAGATAAATATACAAAAAAACAACCCGAAAAACAACATAAATAATTGATTTTGAGTAATTTAAACCCTTAACTTAATGACATTGAGTGCGCGCCAGAATGGGTAATTTAAACCCTTAACTTAATGACATTGAGTGCGCGCCAGAATGGTAATCACCAACCCGTTCCTGAAGGTCTAAAACATTTCCATCATTTTATTTTGGATTATTTCACTTTGGCTTTTTTCTGTTCCATAACCTCAATCTTTATTGGCTTGTTTTTTCTTGGAATAAAAATAGGATCAAAAAAAGAGCGACGGCTTGTTATTATTGGCTTTTTGTTCAATTTGTATTTTTTAACATCTCTTTTTGTAGATGCCTTTGGTATTTTTGCTTGGATGGTGGATTAGGAGATCTATTTTGATTTGGATTGTTCCAGTTCGGCAATTAAATCGGAGAGAGAAATTCTTATATTCAACCATTCTAATTTTTAATTGTCGCATTTTGAAAAGAATCCATTCCCTCATACCCATCTGTTTCATATTAATTCTTTATTCCTGTGAACAAAATGGCACCTGCAGTGGAGTCGGTGAAATGAGTTTTGATTCATCCTTCCACCTTATAGATAGCTTGGGAAATAATGTTGTAGGCCCGGGCACAAATATAGATGCCAGAACTGTAAGGTTATATGAATCAAATGGAGGAGAAATTTTTCTATGGCGTGATACAAATACCCAAAGAAATGTGGTAGATGGAATCGAGTCGGTTGATTATATCCGATTTCAATTTCGAACAATATTTTATCCATCTAAAGCGCCTAAGGAAAAATTGAATTTAAAAATTGGTAATTCAGATACTGAAATCTTGCAATATTTTTTTGTTCCAAGCCAGTGTGGCTGGGAAAAGTTATCCTATATAGAATTCAATGGAGTAAAGGTTTTTGATTCATGGATTGTACGGGAGTAATTTTTTTTAAGTAGAAGAAGGGGTCGAACGAGTTTGTGCTTCAAGCTCTTTATTTACAAAGTTGAAAACCCGTTTAAAACGATTACTCCAAATGAAATCTATATTCACAAGACAAGGTTTCTGTGAATTAAACTTAAAAAATGAAGCGCATTTTTCAAATAGCCACCCTATTGCTTGTGTCAAGTTGCACAGAAAAAAAACCTATTCAGATGCAAGTGATGAATTTGGATAGAGTAATTGAACCTAATCAAAGATTACTGCAAGAAGGCTTTCAAAAAACCCAAGTTGATGTTTTAATGTTCGAAAAGAAAAATGGTGATACTACCCTTTATTTGGAGTATGATTATGATAGGGATGAAATTGAAAGTAAATATTGGGAATTCCCCATCCTGAAAAAGGATCACCATAATCAAATCGAAACATTTTTTGAAAAACGGAATTGTTACTTAAGAATCAAGTCACAATGTAACAGCAACAATGATTATCAAAGTTTATGCTTTCAAAATAATTTGTCGAAAGAGGTTTTCTTTGTCCAAATGGAAACTTTAGACAGTTTGCATAACGTTGTTCGTATCAGGTATGATTATTTGAAAAATCAGATTTGTCTTAGATAAAAGAGGTTAGTTTTATTCAATCCAAAACTTGTTTAACCAAGAGCCTCCTGTTTTTTTCTATTTTTGAAGGAAATGAAATACAATTTTGCTTTCATGAAAAATCTAAAGATTCTACTCCTATTTATATGTTCAATGGCCTTGACCAATGGTTATTCAAATCATTATGCAGGAGTCAACATTTCTTATGATTATATTGGAGATTCAACCGGTATAGCGGGTGAATATCGATTTACTGTAAAAGTTTTTATAGATGAGGGGACGGGTTCTCTGGCGGGAGTTACCAATTTTGGAATTGGGGCAGCAAGTTCATGTGCTGCGGTTGTGGGGATTAGTTTAACAAGAATTAATCCTCCACCACATTTGGCAGCAGGAAATGGTGGTTTTATAGTTCCGGGCAGGGATTTCTGCCATTCAAAAGTAGGTGCTTTAAGGGTCTATAGTATGTATATTTTTGCAGGGAATTATGTTTTATCCACCCCTTGCGCAGATTGGCGGTTTTATTTTGTTGCCCCTGGCCGGACTGGAGGGGTAAATAACTTGGTAGGGGGACAAGTTGGAAATGATGATTTATACGTGCACACCACTTTAAATAATTTACATGGGAATAATGATTCACCCGAGACCGCCTATATGGAGAATGCTAAATATTTTTGTGTTGGATCCGATGCTAGGATTAATCCGAATCATAAAGAAAAGGACGGAGACTCTTTATATTTTAAATTTACGCCGGCCCATTATTCAGAGACTATCGTTGCGTCTTATAATGCTGGCTATTCTGCTACTTCACCTATTACACCATTAAATACGGCAATTTTAGACCCCGTAAATGGATTGTTAAGGTTTAAGCCCACGCAAATGGAACGAGACGTTATCGCCTTAACCATTGAGGAGTGGCGAAAAGATACTTTGGGAGTTTATTATTTAATCAGCGAAAGCCAAAGAGATTTTGAAATTTTTATTACCAACAGTTGTGATACGATGGCTGTAAATTGGGGTCCCTATGGTGATACTATTCCATTAATATCCAACTTAGAATGCGGCGATAGCCTTATTTCGCTAAAGCTTTCCAGATCCACCCATTGCCAAAGTATTGATTCTGATGGCAGTGATTTCAAAATTTTAACCCCCAATGGCGATTCATTGGAAATAAGTTCGGTTTTAAAGAGCTGTATGGATAGTTATACGGATTCTATAAATCTGGTATTAAGTGATACCCTATCTCAAAATGATACGCTTTATTTAATCAGCAGAAAGGGTTCCAGCCAAAATTCCCTTTTTAATAGTTGTGGTTTTGAATCTAGAGTTGGAGACACTTTAATGTTTAGGGTTCAAAATTGTCTAGCGAATAATTTTGGAATAGATAATTCTTTAGCTTATTCAGAGTGGACGGTATACCCCAATCCGAGCAAAGGATTATTCCAAGTAAAATTCAAGGGAATGGAAGGCCTAAAAGAGCTAAGTGTTTATGATGTTCGCGGACAATTAGTACTGCAACATTCAAGCTCCAATATGGAGGTGGAAATTGATTTGACCTTCTTGGAACCGGGAATATATTTTATCCAGAACAGAAGCACTACAAATTGGTCTACAAAGAAGTTGCTTGTGGAGTAAATATGGTGTTGCTGCTAGTGCGCCAGATTATTAGCAGATTTTACCGAAATTGCCTTCCTTATCAAATCCTAAAAAAGGGAACTTATTCTATCCTCAATTTCATATACAGGCCTAAAACTCCATTTGCCATATTATTGTAAATGCCTATTTTTTGCAATACTATTTTTGGCTTCTACCAATTTATATTCCCAGAAAAACGGGGCTTCTATAGGTGATAGTATTCCATTCCATCAATTATTTGAAGATTCTCAAATACAAGGAGAATTGGGAAATTTTAAGGAGCAAAGTCAAATTCTGGATTCCCTTGGTAAAAACCTTTTTAAGCATCCTTCCCAAAGTTTCCAATTGAAGGTGTTTATCGCCATTATTGAAAATAGTTTAAGAACCAAAAGTCCAGATTCTACATTGGTTTTGTTCGATAAGGCCCAAAGCATTTCTCAAGGTTTAAGGGAAAATCATCCCCTGCGATTAAAGCTGGAAACCCGACAAACTGCTTTTCATTTAAAGCAAGGATTTATTTCTTCCGATAGTGCTTTGGCCTCTTATTCTCATTTATTGCCCTCAGTAAAAATGGCCCGAAAATATGCCTTGGAAACCGAGGTTCTGGGAAGAATAGCGCTAGTTTATCGAACCAAAAAGGAATTGGGAAAGGCTTTAAACTTTAATCAACAAGAAATTGTTGCCGCTGAGAAAAGCAAGGATAAAATTGAAATCGCAAAGTCCCGAATTAGTGAATTGGATATCCTGTATGAATTAATTCCAAGGCCTGTTCAAGTGGAGGATATCAGGCCATTAATTGTAAAGGGGGAAGAATTACTTTCTTATATGAAATCCAAAAATATTGATGGAATTCGACCTTATGCCCAACTCTATCTTTCTAAATTTTATGTGCATGCCGAGAATTTTGAAAAGGCATTGAATGTGTTGGAGGAAATTAGCGATTCCAGTCAAATGAATATTTATTTCTCTAAGTATGAGCAGCTTTGTGAAATTGCAAAATCCCAAAATGATCTTTTAGCTTACCGCAAATATGTATTGATATTTAAACCCATTGCCTATAAAACCACAAGAGAGTTCGTGCTTTTAAATGTCCACAATTACCTTCTGGATTATTTTATGAAAGTAGAAAAAAGAGATTCCGCAGCATTTTATGCGGATTTGCTCGAGGGGAATTTAAAAAGGGTGGATACCAGTCAGTATTTATCATATTTAAGTTGGACTTATAGTTTGCTAAGTGATTTTTACGCAGGCGAAAATTTTAAGAAAGCCCTTCTTTACCAAAAAAAAAGAAATGCCATTGACAAAGAAATAATCCAAACCCAAAAACAAGCATTAACAAAAATCATTGATTACAAAGAAGAAACTGAAAACCTTCTTCAAGAAAATTCGAAATTGAATCAGGGCTTTTCTTTTATCAAGAATAACCTCATTGCTTTGAGCTTTTTGGTAATCGGCTTGCTTGTAGTTTTAGTTTTTGGGATTAAAAAATACCGGAAGTCAAAAGAGGATTTACAATCTGTAACTGCCGAAAAAAAGAAAATTGAGAAGGTGGTAGAACAGGATTTCATTCTTTTAAATAGTAAGACAAAAGTTTATTTGAAAACCATTTATTTTATTAAATCTGAAGGGAATTATATTGATTTTCATCTGAAGGAGAAAAGCATAACCGATCGAAATAAGTTGGGTTTAGTTTTGGAAAATCTTCCACCAAATTTTGTTCAATGCCACCGTTCTTATATTGTAAATAAAAATTTTATCCAATCTTTTTCCAGTACTACCATCCATCTTTCCAATGGAAAAGAACTTCCATTGTCTCGCACTTACAAATCAGCATTGGACTAATCCTGTATTTCGTCACTCTTTTTCTGTTATTGATCACAATTCCTTTACAGCAAAGGGTTTTCGCCTTAGGTTTGATCTCAAATAACTGGATGTCCTTTTTTTAAAAAATACTCTTAAGGACAATAAAATATTAGATTATGATCAGAAAATTTTTCAATTGTTGTTTTGTGTTTTTGTTTTTTCTTGCCTCCTGTGCCTTGAATAAGCCAGATTGCGAGGAGGACCCAAACTCGGTTTACAATGAAAACAATGAAGAATGCGAATGCAAGGAAGGTTTTGAGTTAATTGGAGCCAAATGTGAATGTGAGCAAGAAGGTTACGTTCTTGTAAATGGCGCTTGCGAGATGGAAAATAATGAGGAATTGTTTGATACCTGGGATGCCCATGAAGAATGTGACCAAGCTGGTACTTTCGACTACGAAATGGAAATTAAAGAATCACCATTTCCCGAAATCATACTGATTCACAATTTGTTTGAAATTGATCAGGATATTGAATGTAGACTTAAACCAGGTGGTTGCGACTTTTTTGGAGATCCAGAAATTAATGGTTTCGATGTGGTGGGGGAAGTGGTTTGGGATTCGGACATTAGCACTTTGCAAATTGATTATACCATAAAAGGAACTGCTGAGGAACGTTGTTCTGCGTATTTAACTAAATCTTGAATATTGTTTTCAGCTAACGAACTGCACATTTTTATAAAGTCTTAGGAGAAAAAGAAAACTATTGAAGAATAAATTGTTTGGAAAAAAATGGGGTATCCGAAAAGTTTTTATTGAACTTTTGGTAGGTTAGCATTTATTCGAGAAATCGAAAATAATCATATCAAAAACACAATTATGAAAATTTGGAAATTAAAGTCGTTAAAATCTATTATTGCAATGGGGGTTTTGGCCTTCATTATTACTTCGTGCGGGGGTCTAGCCTTCGTTCAATACCCACAGAATTTTTCAGGTGAAGGAAGAAAAGTAACCGCTACCATAAAGCGATACAACTTTATGGGATTTAAGCCAGCTACCAAAACTTACCAAGTTATAGAACAGCTGAGCAAAAAATGCGCTAAGGAATCCAATGGAAAGGTGAGTAATATAACCTATGAAATTGTGGGTAAGAATTACATTCTTGTTTCAGCCCTTGAAATTACTGCTACAGGTTATTGCTGTTGTTTAGAGGAAGGTGAAGAAGCTGTTCAAGAAGATAAAAAGCCTAAAAGAGGAAGAAGAAAAAGAAAATAAATCTTTTTTTTAATGATTAAAATGTGCCTTGCTTTAATTAGCAGGGCATTTTTTTTTGGTTAATGAGCAAACTTGATAATCTAATTCGAGAAAATAGTTCATTTCCCAACCCTACAAAGTTGGGCTCAATTTGTCCCAGGTTGTCCATTCCCTTAATTCCTATGTTTGGTGAATCAAAACAAGGGATTCATGAACATAAAAGCATTTATTCTCTCATTCCTAGTATTTTCCATATGCTTTTCGACAAGGGGACAGGTAGCATTTGGGGATTCGATAAAGGAGAAAATAAAATTTAAACTAGTAGAAGACGATCCTACTAAGTTTAGCAAATGGTCTCTAGGAGTTGGCCTGGGTTATTATTTGGTTTCAAATAAAATAAGCCCATTAACTTTTACAGGAACAGGTTTTTATCATTTTAATGAAGATTATAAATTGGATTTTAGAATGGGTATTAGCCTAAAAAATGATGAAGAAAGGAATCCTATTGAAATTGAAAAATTGAGATTTTCGGAATATCAAATTACTATTCATAAAAGACTGCTTTCCAAAATCTCCTTGAAAAACCGGCAATTGAATTACAAGCGAGATGAAATTGGCGCCCAACTTTTTAAGTCAAAATATATTCCAGTTTCCCAGAAAAAACGCCTTGCTTTGGATTTAGATTTTGGAATAAATTACCTTCAAATTTCCGATTTTGAAGATATTAACCTTGGAAATAATCCTACGGATATTGGCGAAATACCTAAAATTGTTGGGAATAGTTCCTACACAAGTTTTACCCTAGGTTTTAGTTTGGTAAGTAGCCGATATTTGAAATATCAACTGGATAAAAAAGAAGAGTTTACAGTGGGCTATGTTCGCTATTATATTAATTATTCCTATGCATTTTCTCATAGATTGGAGATTTATGAAGACCCTAATTCTTCACCCATCGCAGAGAATCAGGAAGAGACTTTCGTGAGTATTTACAATTCTGGATTCAAATTCGGGATTGAAGCCCATGATCATCTTGTGAGCGGACCGATATCTTCTTATTATGGTTTTGAAATAGGATGGAGACCACATTTTCACGATGTAAATACCACCTTGGATCACATTAGAGGAACTGGACTTTATATGATGTTTTCCGTTGGATTACGACTTGCCGAATTGCCCTTTTAATTTCCACATCAGTAATTCAAATAGTAGGCCCAAGGCAAAGTAAGGAACGAATTTCGTTTTGGACTTAATATTTTAAATCTCTTCCAAATCACCACCTTCAATCCAGCCAAGTTTGCCATCAATTAGTCGAATCTTTTTCCAACCTTCCAGCTCATCTTGAACCTCAGCTTTTGTCCCTTCATGTAAAATAAATACATCCTCTGCTGTTTCGCTTGGCGCACTTTTCACATAAGAGCTATCACTAATAATTATAGCAGGAACATGATTTTTTAAATGTTGTGAATAGCTAAATGCCATGGCAATGGAAAAACCTCCAAGAATTAAAAAACTAATACCACCAACAAAACCAGGCCTTTTTTGAGAAGTGAAAAAGTAAAGACCTACTCCTCCACCCATTAAGAAGAGAAAAACAATTCCCATAACTGCCCAAGTGGAAGGGCTGAAAAATTTCATGGTCGCCATTCCAATAATTTTGAGAATAGATGAGGGTACAGTTTCAAACTTGTCCAACACTGCTTCTCTAGCGAGATTGAGATTGTTCTGAACATCTTCATCATTAGGATTTAAGCGAGCCGCCCTTTCATAATTGAGAATGGCCAGGCCTAAATTTTCTTGCTTATAATGTGAATTCCCTAAATTATAATACAAGTCCACACTTTCGTAGTTCAGGCTCAGCAAACTGTCATAAATTTGAACGGCTTCCAAATAATTCTCAGCCTTATAGGCTTCGTTTCCAGCCTTAAACAATTCCGCAGTAGAATTGGAATAGCCCTGTGTACTAAAGACAAGAGCTAAAACGCATATTATCCTTTTCATGTCAGTTGCTTTTCAATGTCCGTAATAACCTCAACCGTTTCTTGGTAGTCGCTTTCTAAATTTGAGGAAGCCGAAGTAAACCGGGCTAAATCGGCTCTATTCATCATATCTAAAGCCTTTTTAATAGAGTTTGATTCTACCTTTTTAGTAAGCAATTCCTCCTTAATAATATCTTGGTTTAATTGACTATTTCCGAGTCCCAATTTATCCGAAAAATAACCTAATAAGGCGGAGGACAAGGCTTGGTAAAAACCATCTCTATCATTAAGGTCTAGCATTTTTTTAGCCTCTTGCAATTGCTTTCTTGCTAGTTTGCCGGCCTTTCCTTGTTTTACTTTACCCTGGTCTTCATCTGTATTGTTTTTGAAGAGAAAAAGAATGATTATCGCCAACGAACCTGCAATTGGAAGGAACATTCCTATATAAAAACCAATGGAAGGAAAGAAACGATTACCCTTTAGCTGTAGCTCAGAATTGTTGGTTTTAATATAGAGTATATCCTTATTTAAGAAAGTTACATCCTCCTTTCCTGCACTTGGGAATCCAGAAACAGTTGAGCCCTTAGGTTGAGAAGGACCTCCAACTACTTTTAGCTCAAATTTGTCCGATTTAAGGGTTTTGTATTGTTTGGATTGAGTATCGAAATAACTGAATTCTATGGCTGGGATTTTATAGGTGCCGCCGTATCTGGGAATTAATAAATACTCGTAAGATTTAACCCCACGCATCCCATTTATGTCTGTTTTTATGTTTTCCGAATATTTGGGATCATAGGCCTCAAAAGCATTGGGAAATTCAGGCTCTGGAACTTCAATAAGTTTAATATTTCCCTTTCCTTTAAGGGTGATTTTTAAAGTGACCGACTCGTCCGCTGTTAGTTCATTTCTACTCAGTTCAACGTCCATTTCATATTGACCAACAGCTCCATTAAAATTGGCTGGTTTATTATATTCTGGAAGTGGTTTTACTGTAATAGTTGGAAATTTTGCAGTAGCCAATAAGTTTACTGTACGACTTATTTTTTGTCCGAAAAAATCTCTCTGATTACTAGGAATGGAGGTTGGGATTTCCATTTCAATTTCTCCTATATTGAAGGTTCCAGATTTTTGGGCCAATAACAGTCTTCTACTTATAACTACATAATTATATTTCGTACCACCAATTGTTTTTTTACCATCCGAGGTAAGTCGAACGGGATCCATATTTTCTTTATAAAATCCAGTATAATTGGGTTCTTCCAAAAGCCTTGGAGCGCTTATATTGGTATTAAAATAAATATCATAGGAAGCGATTATGGGTTCGCCTTGATAAACCGTGGTTTTAGAAGTATTTACCCTAAGTTTTACAGATTTGGCTGCTATGGTCTGAGGGTCATTTGGGTTTGTGGATTTCTTAGTAGAATTTACAACTGTTACCACTAAAGGTTCCGATTTGTAGCGTTTATCTCCTATGCTTACTCCCGCAGAGCCTATTGTGTATTTGCCCGCTTTTGGAGCTCGTAAAGTGTAGCTAAAGGTTTGACTAAAGTTTCGGTTTTTCCCAAAACCGCCAGAACTGTTTACTATTTGATTTGGACCACTAGTAACCCTTAACCTTCCAAAACTTGGAGGTGAAAAGTTGGAAACTTGAGTATTAACCTTAAAACGGACGGTAAACTCTTCGTTTTTAGCAACCTTGCTTTTATCCAAAGAAGCTGTAAAACTTACTTGAGCATCCGCATTAGTTGCTCCAAAAATTAAAATGAGGCCAAACAAAATTCGGCTGATGATTCTTACCAATCTTTTTCTGTTTTTACGGGTTCACCCTTAATTTTTTGTTTCTTCAATTTCTTTTGCAATTCTGCTTCCTCTCTCGCTAAAGCTTCTAAAAGCCTTTCGGCATCTTCCTTAGAAATTTCTCCAGGCTGAGGCTTCTTCTTTTTGTCCTCATCTTTCTTTTTGTCCTTTGGATCTTTTTTATCCTGATCATCCTTTTTGTCCTGATCTTTGTCGTCGTCTTTATCCTGGTCTTCGTCTTTATCCTGGCCCTTATCTTGATCGTCCTTTTTGTCTTCGTCCTCCTTTTTACCCTTGTCTTTATTTTCCTTTTGTTGTTGCTGTTGTTGCTGTTGAAGCTGACGAATGGTTTTTGCTAAATTTCGCCTTGCTTCTTCATCCTTTGGGTTTATTTTTAATCCTTGTTTATAAGCATTTATCGCCTCTTCAAATTTTTCCATTTTCGCATAGGCGCTTCCTAAATTATGGTAGGCTTGAGATTTGGTTTTAGAGTCTTTTGCAAGAGCGATAGATTTTTGGAAAGTCTCTATCGCCTCTTCGTAGCGTTCCTGTTTAAAAAGGGAATTGGCCAAATTGTAGTTTCCTTCAATAGCTTCCCCTTCCTTTTCTAGTGCTTTTTTGTATGCTACTTCTGCTTCAGAATACTTTCCTTCTTCATAGGATTTATTGCCACCCTTCACTTCTTTGCGATAATCTTGCGCAGAAAGTGTGAGGCTCATTGCTGATAAAAGCAAAAGACTAATTATCTTTTTCATTTTCAAATAAGTTTAACTTTTTGAACCACTGGGTTTTTCTTTCGAGGATAAAGATATCAACTACTAGGAGAAAAAGGGCTAATCCCAAAAACCATTGAAACTGATCTTTATAATCTGAAAAAACCTGGGTTTCAAATTCCTTTTTCTCCATTCCATTTAAACTGTTTTGGATGAACTCTATAGTTTTTGGAATATCCTTACCGTTAAAATATTCACCATTAGAAATGGAGGCAATCTCTTTCAACAAGGTTGAATTTAGTTTGGTAACAACAATTTCACCCCCTCTATCCTTTTTATAACCTCTTTGAATCCCATTTTCATTAATGTCGGGAATGGGCCCTCCTTGTTGGGTGCCTAAGCCAATTGTAAAAATATTGATTCCGTTTTTTTTGGCTTTTTCTATGGATTCCTCATATCCTTTTTCATGATCTTCTCCATCAGTGAGAATGACCAACATTCTGTTTTTTTGTTCCTCATCATCAAAATAGTCTGTTGCCAAATCAATGGCGTCTCCTATGGCAGTTCCTTGGGAAGGGATAATGTCTGTGTCGATGGATTTTAAAAACAAACGAGCCGCACCATAATCCGTTGTAATGGGTAATTGGGGATAAGCTTGGCCGGCATAAATGATAAGTCCTATTCTGTCGCTTACCAAATTGTCTAAAGTTCTGGATATAATTTGCTTTGCTTTTTCAAGTCGGTTCGGTCGAATATCTTCTGCCAACATACTTTTACTTACATCCAAAGCAAAAACGAGATCTACACCTTCACGCTTTACTTTTTCCAAACTGGTTCCGATTTTTGGATTTACAAGTCCTATGCTTAGTGTGGCCAAAATCAATAGGGCGAAAACAAAACGGATGGCGAGTTTGTTATTACTACGTTCTGGCGCTAGTTTTTTCAATAATTCAGGATCTCCAAAAGCCTTTCTTGTGTTGCGTTTCCAAGCTACCATTGCAAAATATAAAAGGGCAGCTAAAGGAAGGCTCAGCAAAAGATATAGATAGAATGGATTATCTAATTCGTACATCAGATGAAACTTTTTAATAAGGTGTAGCGGAGTAAAATCTCCAATCCAAATAATATAAACCCAATCAATACAAACTTGTCAAACTTTTCATCGTAGGAGTAAAACTTTAATTCCTGAAGCTTGGTTTTTTCCAACTTGTCTATTTCTGTATAAATGTCTTTTAATCTTTCATTATCTGTTGCTCTAAAGTACTGTCCGCCTGTTGTTTTGGCAATTTCTTTTAAAAGATCTTCATCAATATTTACCTTTACGTATTGGTAATTGTATTCCCCCCTAAAATTAATACTTACCGGTGTTTGTGCCATGCCATTTGTTCCTACACCAATGGTATAGGTACGAATATTAAATTTTTCTGCTAGTTCTGCCGCCGTTAAAGGATCTATATTTCCAGAGTTGTTTTCGCCATCGGTAAGCAAAATGGCAACTTTACTTTTTGCCTTACTATCCTTTAGTCGATTTACAGCGGTGGCCAATCCTGAACCTATTGCTGTTCCACGGGGTAATAAACCACATTCAATATCCTTCAATGTGTTTTGTAGAACCTTATGATCGCTAGTTAGTGGGGTTTGTGTAAATCCTTCACCGGCATAAATTACCAAGCCAAAGCGGTCACCAGACCTGTTCTTAATAAATTCCGAGGCCACATTTTTGGTGGCTTCCAATCGGTTTGGTTTTAAATCTCTGGCTAGCATACTTGCCGAAATATCTATGGCTAAAACAATGTCAATTCCATCCGAAGACTTTGTTTTTGAAGTCTCTTCCGTGGTTCGTGGTCTTGCCATCCCAATAATAACCAAGGCAATAGCCGAAAGGCGCAGGATTTTTGGCAGATAACGCAATAAAGCCAATCCATTATTAGACGAGCCTGCGATTTGAGTAGCTCCTGGGAAGTTTAGTTCTGCCTCCCTTTTGTTGGCGGTATACCACATCCAAAAGGCGATAAGTGGTATGACCAATAATAACCAGAAAAACTCGGGATTTTCAAATTGTTCAGTCATCCTGCTCCTCCTTTTTTGTTTCAGCTTGAGGTTTGGTTATATCTATAAACTCCCTTACAATTTTTAGAGCCTGTTCATTGTCAAAAGCACTAGGTTTTGCCTTTGCAAACTTTGCAAAAGAACTGGTTTTAAGCATGCTACTTATTTCCAAGAAAAAATCCTTTTTTATTCGAAGGGATTGCAGGGACTCTATAATTTCATCGGAAGTTTTTTCAAGGGCAGAAATACCCAATTGGTTTTCCAAATAATGCCCTAAAATATCTGTAAGACTGGAATAGTAATTTTTCACTTCACCCTTTTGCCAAAGTTGTTTTTGATCTAATTTTTCTAAATCTTCATAAGCTTGAGCATAGGGCTTCAGCCTGTATTTTGGGGCAATTACTTCTGCGTTCTTTTTGCGATTTAAACGTACTATAAAAAACAAAATCCCACCTAAAAAAAGAATTGAAACGGCAACAATGAGAATAATTTTCTCCCAATCTAAACCAGGTTCCATTATCCCTTTAATATCATAATATTGATCATCCTCATTTAATTCTGGGAAATGAACAGCAATTCCTATAACCTCGGTTTGGGCTTTTGAACCCATCTGTGTAAAGGTGAGGGGTGGTATCACAAAATAGCCAGAATCAAAAGATGTGATAATAAATTCTTGATTTAATTGAAATGTATTTCCCTTTTCTACGGTGTCTAATTTTCCTCGGGAAATCACCTCAAACCCATCCAAAGAATCAGGAAATAGAGGCCAAACGAAGTTTTCACCTTGGCTAACATTTCCTTTTAAACTAAGGGTTAATTGTTCGCCAATTAAAATAGCGTTCGTATCAACACGAGCGGAAATGCTCAATTCCTGAGCGCTGAGGTTGAGGCCAAGAACAAGGGACAGAACGAAGGTTAAAAGACTCTTCATTAGGCGCTTTTTTGTTTAAAATATCCCAGCAATTTGGTGGTATAAGATTCGTCAATGCGAATAGAGATTTGTCCCGCTCCGCTTTTTAAAAATGCATTTTGGAAATACTTGAAGCTTTTATGAAACTTCATTTTTATTTCTTCTCTTAATTTTTTGGAGGATGTATTAATCCAATGTATTTTTTGGCTTTCCAAATCCCGCATCGGAAGCAATCCCAATTTAGGTAATTCTTCCTCTCTTGGATCGTAAATTCGAATTCCAGTAACATCGTGTTTCCTTGCCATTATTTTAAGAGAGTCATGGTAATTTTCATCACTAAAATCAGATAAAACAAATGCAATAGCACGCTTTTTTTGAATACCAGAAAAATAACGGAGCGCTTCGGAAATATTGGTTTTTGTGCTTTTAGGTTGGAATTCAATTAACTCCCGAATTATTCTTAAAGTATGGGTTTTCCCCTTTTTTGGAGGAATAAATAATTCTACTTGATCGCTAAACAAAATCAAGCCTACCTTATCATTATTTTGAATGGCGGAAAAGGCAAGAGTCGCGCAAATCTCCGTAATCATTTCACGTTTCAGTTGCACTTTGGAACCAAAAGAACCGGAACCGCTTATGTCTACAATCAACATTAATGTCAATTCTCTTTCTTCTTCAAAAACCTTAATATAAGGCTCATTCAATCGAGCCGTAACATTCCAGTCTATAGCTCGGATGTCATCCCCATATTCGTATTTCCGAACTTCGCTAAAAGCCATACCACGTCCCTTAAAATTACTGTGGTATTCTCCAGAAAATAAATGATTAGAAAGTCTACGGGTTTTAATTTCAATCCTGCGGACTTTCTTCAAAAGGTCTTGGGTGTTCATGTCCGCTATGTGATTTAAGGTACTTCTACCTTGTCAAGAATTTGTGCAATAATATTTTCACTGCTAATGTTTTCCGCTTCTGCTTCGTAGGTTAGCCCTATTCTGTGTCTGAGTACATCCTCAGCGATAGCTCTTACATCTTCCGGAATTACATAACCTCTTCCTTTAATAAAAGCATAAACACGAGCTGCGTTGGCCAGGTTAATACTTCCACGAGGAGATGCTCCAAATCCAATTAGGGGTTTTAGAGAGTTCATTCGATAATCTTCTGGATTTCTTGTTGCGAAAACAATATTTAGAATATATTTTTCAATCTTCTCATCCATATAAATCTCCTGAATCACCTTGCGGGCTTTTAGGATAGTATCTATAGAAACAACAGGATTTATTTCTGCAAAACCACCCTGTAAATTTTGACGCATTATTAGTCGTTCATCCTCTAATTTGGGATAGGTGATTACCGTTTTCAACATAAAACGATCGCTTTGGGCTTCAGCCAAGGGATAAGTTCCTTCTTGCTCCACAGGGTTTTGAGTGGCTAAAACTAGGAAGGGTTTGGGTAGTTGGAAAGTGTTATTTCCTATGGTTACCTGCCTTTCCTGCATAGCTTCAAGCAAGGCACTTTGCACTTTAGCAGGAGCTCTATTTATTTCATCAGCCAATACAAAATTGGAAAAAATGGGCCCTTTTTTAATGGCAAACTCATTTTTCTGCATATTGTAAACCTGAGTTCCAATAACATCAGAGGGAAGTAAATCTGGGGTAAATTGTATTCTGCTAAAATCTGCGCTGATAGCCTTTGCTAAGGAGTTTATAGCCAAGGTTTTTGCCAATCCTGGTACACCTTCTAATAAAATATGACCGTTTCCCAACAAACCCAAAAGCAGCCTTTCGAGCATTTTCTTTTGACCAATAATGGATTTGTTTATCTCCATTAATAGTAAATTGACAAAGGCGCTTTCCTGTTCAATTCTTTCGTTTAGCTCTTTAATATCAGAAGCACTTTTTAATGTCTCCATTTAATTTTATAAATAATTTTAGTAATCAAGGATGAAGGCAGAAGACCTTCAAATATTTGGCAACAATCCAAATGCGAAATTGTGATGAAAATTTTATTTCTCTCGTTAAAATCTTGTTAAACTTTTGACCAAACTAGTTATGTACCCTAAGACTAGCAAAGAGTTTTAATTTTTTTTAAACGAATTAAAAATTAAACTCCAGCATCAATTGGAGTGGCGGATAGATTTTCTAAATCCCTATCAAACAAATAAAGCCCTCCTTTATCCGTACCAATCATATTTATTTTATCCATCATTGTACGGGCCAAAGCTTCTTCTTCAATTTGCTCCGCTACGTACCATTGCATAAAATTATGAGTTGGGTAATCTTTTTCACCTAGGCAAATATCTACAACCTTATTAATGGATGTGGTAACAAAAACTTCATGGTCTAAAAGATTTTGGAAAACGTTTTGGATATTTTCAAATTCCACAGGGGGTTGATCCAATGCTGGAATTATTGCGTGACCACCTCTTTCATTTACAAACTTCACAAGTTTAAGCATGTGCATACGTTCTTCATCAGCATGTTGATATAGAAAAAGGGCGGTTCCGTTTAATCCTTTAGTTTCTGCCCAAGAAGCCATAGCTAAATAAAACTGGGAGGATTCCGCTTCAATTTTTATTTGCTCATTAAGAGCCTTTTCTACTTTATTACTTACCATCGTTATGTTCTAAATTTGATGTAAATATATTGAAGTTTAATGGCTTGTAGGGCTAGGAATCAAAATTTTGTATAAGGGTATTTTCCAGACCTATGAGGGAAAAAACTTGGGAGACTCCTCTAATAAGAAAGGGTTAAACCGAAGTTTAACCCTTTCTAGAAACTAACCATTTTTGATCTAACAGAAATTAGATCTGCTTAAAACTATAGGAATCGTCGCTTATACCTATAGCTCAAATATAGACTTAAAGTGCTTGTTTACCAAGGATTTAAAACAATATTTCTGTTTCAGATCAAACGAAAAATTTGTAAGATCGCAATCCTTGAAGATTATGTTCTAACTACATTATTTTTTGATTTTGGGACAATAGGAGACAAATAGTACAAGCCTTATTTTCGATAAATGAGGAGATTAGCTTTTCTGGGATTTGAAATTATTATACATGATTAAATTTTTAATTTTTTGGCTTTGTGGTTTAAATCAAGCAGCCCTAATTAGAGTTGTTTTTTTTCTTGTGAAGGGCCAAAATCAAAACTCATTTTTCTAAAATCCCGCATTTTTTGTGTGAAAACTGATAAATGTCAAAGTTCAGAATTCACATTTTTCCTAATAGGATTGAATTTGGATTGAGTTAAGGCGGATATCATTTCTCCGAAAAAAGCTCTAAAGCATCTGAGATTCCTAGTTGTAGTCTATTCTAAAATTGCATTTGACCAATGCCAAAGTCGACAGTTAAGCTCTGTTTTTTTTATTAAAGGGTATAAAAGACCTTTTTATCCTTAAATATGATCTTTATCATGTTTTAAGATTGTTTCGGCCTCTACATTTGTCCAGTAATTAATTCTTAAACCATGAAAAAAGTAATTTATTCAGCATTAGCAATTGCCATTATTGCCATTTCCTCTTGTGGAAATAATGCCGAAGAAAACACCAAGGCAGCATCCAAGAAAACTGAGGTACAAAAAGAGCCCGAAGCTCCCTTGGCTCCAGCATCCGAAAGAATAACCCTTTCCAATAAAGGTGTAGGTCCAATTAAAAATATTGAATTGGCTGCGATTGATCCTGAGATGGTGAAAAGGGGAATGGAATTATTTAAAACCAATTGCTCGGCCTGTCATAAAATCGACAAGAGATTTATTGGCCCTTCTCCAAAAGGAGTTACACAAAGAAGAAGCCCAGAATGGATTATGAATATGATTTTGGAACCACAAATGATGGTGGAGCAGGATCGTTGTGCAAAGGATTTATTGGTAGAGTTTAATGGGGCAGCAATGGCGAATCAAAACATGACTGAAGAACAGGCGAGAGATATTCTGGAGTATTTCAGAACACTGGAAGAATAAAAACTAAAACCAAACCTAAACCATGAGAAGATTAGTAATACCAATTTTAGTAGTTCTATTCATTGCAACTGCTTGCAATAATGGAACAAATGGAGATGAAGCAGTAGCAACAGAAAATGCTCCAACACTGGATAAATCTGCAGGCCAGGCCTTTATAGAAGATGATGTTTCCAACCCCAACCTTCTTCAGATAGCTGCAAAATCTGCCGATCACAGCACTTTGGTGGCAGCAGTCCAGGCAGCAGATTTAGAAAATTCGCTTGTAAACGCCGGTCCTCTTATGGTTTTTGCACCAACAAATTCGGCTTTTGATAATTTACCAGAAGGAACGGTTGAAACTTTGTTGAAACCCGAAAACAAAGGCGACTTAGCGAATATTTTAAAATTCCATGTTACGCCAGGAAATTACTCCAAAGAGTTTCTAAAAAAGTTTAAAAAATTAGGACAAGCCAACGACCAAAATGTGATGGTTGAGGTAAAAGGAGATGATGTATATGTGGGAGGAGCGAAAATCATAGCCAGTGTTAAAGCAAGTAATGGGATCATTCATGTGATTGATGCGGTTATGTTACCTCCCACTGAAAAATAAGCTTACTAATTAATATCAAATCTAGAAAGATGAAAATCAAACAGATTAAATTATATGCTGCGATTGCCACCTCCTTTTTGATGGTGAATTGCGGAAATCAAGGTGATGCTGGAACCCAAAAAAGTGGCGGAGCATTAAATAGTGGTATTGCCGAAAAGGTATATATCGCACCAGGAGAAAGAGATGAACAATATGCTTTTATTTCTGGTGGTTATAGCGGTAACCTTTTAGTTTACGGATTGCCTTCCGGAAGATTATTTAAGGAAATTCCTGTTTTCTCCCAATTTGCAACTTCGGGTTATGGTTATTCTGAAGAGACAAAGCCTATGCTAAATACTTCTTTTGGTTTTGTGCCATGGGATGATTTACATCACCCAGATATTTCTCAAACCAAAGGCGAATTGGATGGAAGATGGGTTTTTGTAAATGGAAATAATACACCCAGAATCGCAAGAGTAAGCCTAAGCACCTTCGAAACAGAAGAGATTATTGAAGTGCCCAATAGTGCAGGAAATCACAGTTCTTCTTTTGTTACAGAGAACTCTGAGTATGTTATTGCTGGTACCCGTTTTTCCGTACCGGTTCCACAAAGGGATATGCCGATAAAAGAATACAAAAGCAATTTTAAAGGAGCCCTTACTTTTATTGAAGTGGAGCCAGAGCATGGTCATATGGATATAAAATTCCAATTAATTATGCCTGGGTTTAATTATGATCTTTCTCACCCTGGAAGAGACAAATCTCACGGATGGTTCTTCTTTTCTACCTACAATACAGAGGAGGCAAGCAGCCTGTTGGAAGTAAATGCATCTCAAAACGACAAGGATTTTATTGCCGCCATAAATTGGAAAAAAATTGAAGAATATGTAAACAATGGCGGTGGTACAAAAATGCCTGCCAAATACGCTCATAATGTATATGATGAATCTACCCATACAGGAACTTCAACAATGAAAGATGAAGTGCTGACGGTAAATCCTTCCGATGTACCGGGTGCTATATTTTTGCTTCCTACACCCAAATCTCCTCACGGTTGTGATGTAGATCCTTCTGGACAATACATTATAGGTAGCGGAAAGCTTTCCGCAGATTTAACCATTCATTCTTTTGACAAAATGATCGCTGCTATTGATGCCGAAAAATTTGACGGAGAAGCCTACGGAATTCCAGTTTTAAAATTTGAAGAGGTTTTGGCAGGAACTGTAAAAAGTGGTGGTTTAGGACCCTTACACACGGAATTTGATGGAAAAGGAAATGCCTACACTACTTTCTTTATATCTTCTGAAGTGGTGAAATGGAAATTGGGAACCTGGGAAGTTGTGGACAGAAAACCAACCTACTATTCTGTTGGTCACCTTATGATTCCTGGTGGAAACTCTAGAAAACCACATGGGAAATATTTAGTGGCCTTAAATAAAATAACAAAAGATAGGTACTTGCCTACAGGTCCAGAAATGGAGCATTCTGCACAGATTTATGATATTTCTGGAGAGAAAATGGAACTGCTTTTAGATTTTCCTACCCATGGAGAACCGCATTACGCAGCTGGATGTGATGCAGATTTAATTGTAAACAATTCCAAGAAAATTTACCGCTTGGATGAAAACAAACACCCTTATGCGATAACAAGCCCAGATCAGGCGAAAGTGGTTAGAGAAGGGAATGAAGTTCATATTTATATGTCTACCATAAGAAGTCACTTTACACCGGATAATATTGAAGGAATAAAAATTGGCGACAAGGTTTATTTCCATATTACCAACCACGAACAAGATTTTGATGTACCTCATGGTTTCGCTATGATAGGAGCAAAAACTTCTGAAATTTTGGTGATGCCCGGACAAACAAAAACATCCCTTTGGGAACCTTCAAGAGTAGGGGTTTGGCCATTTTATTGCACCGATTTCTGCTCAGCTCTTCATCAAGAAATGCAAGGTTATATCAGAGTTTCTCCAGCTAATTCTGATCTAGAATTGAGTTGGTCTCTAGGAGAAGATTAATTCCAGTTAATTAATAGGCGCTAAAATGGGAAGCAAACAGCCCGTTTTAGTGCCGCTTTTGCCAAATTAAAAAATCGTATTTGATGAAAAAGGCAAGTATTTTAATGATTCTAGGTTCCGCTTTTATTTTGGGACTGTTTGTTTTCCCAATGTGGAATATAAGGCTAGGAGCTCCTCAATATCCAGAACCTTTAGGAATAGATATTTACATCAATGGACTACAGGGGGAAAACGAGTTTGATATTAAAAATATTGATGGATTAAACCACTATATCGGAATGAAAATTCTACCCAAACCTGATGATATGTGGGAGTTTTCTGTTTTTCCTTTGGTGATCTCAATAATGGCTGGTTTGGGAATTTGTATTGGACTATTAGGGTTTTTGGACAAGCTTTCCCACAATTGGTTTTTGTTCTGGTTTATCTTAATGAGTGTTTTTGGGGTTTTGGGAATTTACGACTTCAGTCAATGGCTAGTAGAATACGGAACCGAATTGGATCCTAATGCCATTATGAAACTAATGAACCCAGATGGAACTCCAATGAAATACAACCCGCCTTTATTCGGACATAAAAAGTTATTGAACTTTGATGCTTTCTCCTATCCAAGACTAGGTGGGATAATGCTTTGGGCTGGAATGATGATTACACTTTTCGCCTATTTTGTTGGACGAAAGTCGCTTAAGAAATCTTAAAACATGAAAATGAAAAATTTGAATTCTGGTTTTTTCTTTTTGGCTTCCATCTTATTCCTTAGTTCTTGCAGTAAAAGTCCGCAAGCCATTGAATACGGAAAAGATGCCTGCCATTATTGCCAAATGACCATAGTAGATAAAATCCATGGAGCCGAATTAATAACAGATAAAGGGAAGATCTACAAATTTGATGCTTCGGAATGTTTAATCCGACATAAAAACGATTTAGAAAACTTGGAAGGCTATCAATTTTTAAGTAATTATTTTGAAAGTCCGGGTGAGTTTGTAAATCTAGAGGAGGCCAAATTTTTAATAAGTGAAAACTTTCCTAGCCCTATGGGAGCCTTTCTAACAGCTTTTAAAACAGAAGCTTCGGCAGGCAAATTATTAGATGAAAAAGGGGGCAAATTATACACTTGGAAAGAGCTAAACGAGGAATTCAAATAATTTTAAAAGGGCATTTACCCCCTAACCATAAATCTCAAAGAAAGCTATGAGTTTCAGAATCCAATATGGCTGGGTATGCATTGCTTTTTTGTTTTTTCAAATGAATTTAAAAGCCGTTGAGGTTTGCAATTCTTGTCCAATATCAAGTATCCAAAAAGGAATAAATACCGCATTAAGTGGAGATACCATTTGGGTGAAAAAGGGAACCTATAAGGAATTCAATATTTTGGTGGATAAGCCTCTTACTATTATCGGGTTAGATTATCCGGTTGTAGATGGGGAGGATAAAGGTGAAATTCTAAGAATAATCTCGGATGGGGTAACCATTGATGGTCTTTTTGTTATAAATGTAGGTACAAGTTATACTACAGATTATGCAGCCATCCGGGTGGTAAGAAGTAAAAATTTCACGATTAAAAATGTCGTTCTCGAAAATTTGTTTTTCGGAATTTTCCTCGAAAAATCCAGCTATGGTAAGGTCTATCACAATAAAATTATTGGCGATGCTGTAGATGAATATAATTCTGGAAACGGGATTCATTTATGGTATTCCCATAGCGTGGAAATATCCAAGAATATTGTTCAGGGCGTTAGAGATGGGATTTATTTGGAGTTTTCAGATTCCATTTTGGTTTCTGAAAATATCAGCCGACAAAACCTCCGCTATGGGCTACACTTTATGTTTTCCAATAATGATGTTTACAGCAACAATGAGTTTGAAAATAATGGTGCGGGAGTAGCCGTAATGTTTTCCAAAAAAATTAAAATGAACAATAATCTTTTTAAAGATAATTGGGGAACTGCCTCTTTTGGTTTATTGCTAAAAGAAATAAACGACCTAGAGATTATAGAAAACGTTTTTGAAAACAACACCATAGCCATTAGTGTGGAAGGTGCCAACAGGGTTAATTATTTTAATAATACTTTTAAAAGTAATGGTTGGGCCGTAAAAGTTAGGGGAGCTTGCTACAGCAATTTATTTCAAGGGAACCAATTTTTGAATAATTCCTTCGACGTTTCCTACAACAGCAGAATCAATGATAATTTGTTTGAAGGGAATTATTGGAGTAAATACAGTGGATACGATTTGGACAAAAATGGAATTGGCGATATCCCTTATCGACCGGTAAAACTCTTTTCATATATCGTAAATAGAACTCCAGAAACAATTGTTTTACTCCGAAGCCTTTTTATTGATATCATAGATTTTTCAGAAAAAGTTTCCCCAGTTTTTACTCCTGATGAACTGGTAGACAACAAACCATTGATGAAGCCCAAATGATAGAGATTACTAGTTTGTACAAAAAGTTCAACAAAAACCCTGTCCTCTTAGATTTGGATCTGGATATTCGGGAAAAGGGAATCTTTGCGATTTTAGGTCCTAATGGATCTGGGAAAACCACACTGATTAAATCCATTCTGGGAATGGTAATTCCTGATAAAGGGGAAATAAAAGTGTTTGGTGAAAACATAAAAAGAACTTCCGAATACCGAAAAAAAATTGATTACCTCCCTCAGATTGCAAATTTCCCAAGCAATCTTAAAGTAAAGGAGCTTATAAAAATGATTAAAGATCTACGGGGAAACACCGAAAGGGATTTGCATCTTATAGAGCAATTTGGATTAGAACCCCATCTGGATAAAAAACTCGGGAACCTTTCTGGCGGCACAAAACAAAAGGTAAATATTGTTTTAACTTTTATGTTTGATAGCCCTATTTTAATACTGGACGAACCTACAACTGGATTGGATCCTTTAGCCTTAATCCAATTGAAAAACCTTATTCAAAAAGAGAAAAAAAAGGGTAAAACGATATTAATTACTTCTCACATAATGAGTTTTGTAGAAGAAATGACGGATGAAATTGTATTTCTTCTGGAAGGGAATATTCATTTCAAAGGTGCTATTCAAACTTTGAAAAAAGATACCCAACAAAATGATTTGGAACACGCCATCGCTGCACTTTTAGAAAAAAATAATGTTTAAAATTTTAAAATACAGTTTTTACGATTTGGCAAGAAGCAGGTGGAGTTATATCTATTTCCTTTTTTATCTAGTCCTGGCCCTAGTCTTATTGTTTTTAAACCACGATTTATCCAAAGCAGTAATCACTTTAATGAATGTAATTATTGTACTAGTACCCTTAATAGGAACCATCTTTGGAGTGATGTATTATTATAATTCGCGGGAGTTTACCGAGCTTTTATTAGCTCAACCCATAAAACGGAATTCCATTTTTTTGGGTCAATATTTAGGTATTTCTATTTCCTTGTCCTTAAGTTTATTTCTAGGTATTGGAATTCCTTTTGCATTATACGGACTCTTTAACTCTGCCGCTATTTGGGATTTTTCTCTACTTCTGATTACTGGGGTATTCCTCACTTTTATCTTCGTTGCCCTAGCTTTTAATATATCCTTACGGAATGAAAATAAAATAAAAGGTTTTGGTTATGCTGTCCTGTTATGGTTGTTTTTAGCTGTGATTTATGATGGAATATTTTTAATGTCACTTATATTATTTGAAGACTATCCCCTAGATAAATTGTCCTTAGCTGGTACGATGTTAAATCCGGTAGATCTTTCAAGAACCCTAATTCTTTTAAAACTAGACATTTCTGCCCTTTTGGGTTATACCGGAGCGGTGTTTAAACAGTTTTTTGGAACCAACCTTGGATTATTTATTTCACTAGCAGTTCTGTTTTTGTGGACGATAGTTCCTACTTTTAGCATTCTTAGAAAAGCTCGAAGAAAGGACTTTTAACAAAATGAAATGCTCACAAAGGCTGCCCAGTACGCCATTAGATCCACACTTTACCTAGCCTCCAAAAGCGATAAAGAAAATAGAATTAATATCAGTCAAATTGCTGAGGACCTTGAAGTTCCCGCTCCTTTTTTGGCGAAACTATTACAGCAATTAAGTAGAGCCAACTTAATTTCTTCTATTAAGGGTCCAAAAGGAGGTTTTTATTTTAGCGATGAGAATAGAGAAAATAATCTTTGGGATATTATAAAATGTATAGATGGTGGACATCGATTTTATTCCTGTTTTGTAGGAAGGCCGGTCTGTAATGACCAAAACCCCTGTGCTTTTCATGAAATTGCCTCAGAATTTAGGGAAAAGGTAATGAGTAGATTTAGCGACAGAACTGTGAATTCTAAAGAGGAAGATTTTAATCCATACCTTTTTTAGTTCGGATATAATTAGTCATTGAATTAAATTTTTATTGGAGTGGTTTGATTATTAGCTAATTATTCTATAATTTCAAATATCTTCGCACACCATTTTTTATTTATTTGAGTTCTCAACTCAGTAAACTTTTTGCCATTATTGTTTTAAATTAGGTTGGCGCTTAAAAGAGAATTGGTTTTATGACCCAAAGTTTTAGAAAATATACGTCGCTATTATTTTGTTTTTGCCTGCTTTTTGTTTTTTCAGATTGCAATAAAAAAAACGAATCCTCTGCTGTAACAACCTTCCCCGATTTTGTTACCGAAAATGTAATCGTGTTAGTGGTGGATGGTCCGAGGTGGTCGGAAACTTGGGGAGATGCGCAATGCAGGTATATTCCTAATATGAAGAATAATCTAGCGCCACGGGGGGTAATTAATGAGAATTTCCACAATTGGGGAGTTACCAGAACAATACCTGGGCATACAGCAATTCTAACAGGTGTTTATGAAGATATTAATAATGCTGGGCACGAGTTTCCAGCAAACCCTTCCTTTCTTCAAACCTGGTTAAAACAAACAAACTCTAACCCTAATAAAGCATGGATAGTTTCAGCTAAACCCAAAATTGGGAAATTGGGGAACACTTTAGATATTAAATGGAGGAATTCTTTTATGCCATCAGTGGATGCTCTTTACCATGAAGATATTTGGACTTTTGACAGAATTAAGGATTGTATAAATGACTACCATCCCAAACTTATGTTTATTAATTTAAGCGGCCCAGATAAAAGAGGACATGAAGGAAGATGGAATGCTTATTTACGTGCTATTAGGGAAACGGACAGCATGGTTAATCAACTTCAGAATATATTGGATACAGATCCTTTTTATGCCGGAAAAACTACTTTAATTGTTTCCAATGATCACGGTAGGCATTTGGATGGAATTTCGGATGGTTTTGTTAGTCATGGAGATCAATGTAGCGGTTGTACCCATATCAACTTTTTTGCATCGGGACCAGATTTTAAGGAAAATGTAATTTTAAATGTGCCTCGTGAGCAGATTGATATTGCACCTACCGTTGCCTATTTATTGGGATTTGAAATGGAGGATGGGGATGGAAAAATCATGAAAGAACTTTTTAAATGAGGCTAAAAATTTACATAAGCATTTTGATTCTTGGGATTGCCATTTCTGCAAAAGCTCAAGAGAAAATGAAATTCGGGCTGGATTTAAAAACTCAATACAACGAGGTTAACCAATTAATGAGGGTGGAGTTAATTCCCGGAGTTTCAGTCCAAAAGGGGAAACACATATTTAAACTTGCACCAATTATCCAACAATACACCACCGAAGCCAGAAATAAACCTGAAGATTTGAGATTAACAGGTTTTTCCGCCAGCTATTTATTAAACTGCCCAAGTCCAAGTAAATATTTAGATTTCTTTTTTGTTTATGAATTCAAAGCGCATTGGTTTGAAGACCATTGGACAGGAAATGTTTTTGATACCGACCAAAGTATTTACAGAGAATATGGTTATGAATCTGAAGAATTTTTTAGCTCAAATACCTTGGGCTATGGCTTTAAAATCAATTTCGGAAAGCATATTTATTTGCGCCAATCGATTTCGGCTGGAGTTCGATATTCACAGGTAAAAGGTGATCCAGCTTACGGACCCATTCCAGAAAATATCACCTACGACTTTAGAGGCTATACAGATTTTGGCTTCCATTGGAATGGCAGCCTTTCTTTAGGTTTCGTTTTCTAAAAGCAAAAGTTTTAAAATTGAAATAAGCTAGCTCCTAAGAAATAGTCAATTAAATAATTAGGCTGGAGTTCGCGATTTTGCTATCTTGTTTCGCTTGCCTAAAATTTTGCCAAATAAACTCTTCCATATTGTCCTACTTTTTTGTTGCTTTATTGGTGCATCAGCTCAGCCTGTAGCCAAAAAAGGAATCATTGATTTACGAGGCCATAACTTTGATGAAACCCCAAGTTTCGATTTAGCTGGAGAATGGGAGTTTTATTGGAACAAACTCTACAGTACCGAAAATTTAGAAAGACCAGATATTCAAGCCAAAGGCGATTTTATTGATTACCTCACGCCTTGGTCCGAATTACCACAACTTCAAAACTCCACCCATAATTTTGGTTTTGCCACCCTAAGGTTGCAAATTTTTTGTCCGGATAACCTGGAACCAATGTCCGTCTATTTGCCTGAAGTTTTTTCGGCTTACGACATGTACGTTAATGGCGAAGGCTTTGAAGGAAACGGAAAGGTTGGAGAAACTAAAGAAACTACAACCCACTATTGGAGGCCTTCCGTAAAATCTATTGTTTTAAAGCCTGGAAGGAATGTAATATTGGTGCATATTAGCAATTTTGGTCACCATAAAGGGGGCATGACAGCCAATATGATTTTGGGTAGAAGCGATGAAATCAATTATGCCCGAAATTTTAGGACTGGAAGCACCTTGTTTTTGGCGGGTTGCTTACTTATTGCCGGAGCCATGGGACTTGCGTTTTTTTGGTTCAAAACCTCAGATTTATCGGGTTTGTTTCTCTTTTTATTCTGTTGTGCCTATATGTATAGAATTATTGGAACCGATGAATATGTTATCCACGCAGCCATCCGCGATATGCCATGGTCATTTACCCTTCGCCTAGAATATATTTCCCTCTATTGCAGTATTGCTTTCTACATCTACTTTATTCGAAATTTAATTGAACCAAAAGTAAAACTCATTGTATTGCATATTGCTGCCGGCATCAGTTTGGTTTTGGCATTCTTGACTTTGTTTTTACCAACTGAAATTTTCACTTCTTTTATCGATTTATACCTGGTCTTTTTAGGAATTACCATGTTCGTTATTGGGATAGCCTATTTAACTCGAATTAATTTCAGGCATAAAATGTCCTATATCACCTTAATGGGTGGGGGATTTCTTGGATTGGTTGCTTTTGTTAAAATTTTGGCTCATTTTAATATTGTGGAAGACAATCAAATCTTGGTTTCACTTGGTTATGTAGGTTTTTTATTCAGCAATTCATTGGCAATGACCATTCGTTTTGGAAGAAGTTACAGGGCCTCTACTGAAGCCGCTCAGGTAGCGGCCCAATCTAAAGATCAGTTTTTAAATACTATGAGCCATGAATTAAGAACTCCCATGAGTGCTATTTTAGGAATGGCAGATTTGCTTCAAAGTTCTCGCTTGGATAAGGATCAAAAAGAAAAAATTGATACGATTAAAAAGAGCGGGGAATCCCTTTTATCTATAATTAGAGATATTCTCAATTTTACAGAAGCTGGAAGTGGGAAAATGGTTTTGGAAAATGAAAAAATGAGCGTTCAAGAATGCCTTAAAAGCGCTCATGATGTTGCCAATTCTGAAAAGAAAGAAGGAGTGGAATACACGACCTTTTTAGATCCTAAGATTCCAGAATTTGTATTGGGTGACTCTATTCGGCTTAAGCAAATCCTAATTCATTTATTAAGCAACGCCTTTAAGTTTACCAATGAAGGAAAGGTGGAATTAAAGGCCAGATTAATTAAGGAAAATAAAAATTCCATTCGCATAGGTTTTGAAGTAAACGACACCGGAATTGGGATGCGGAAAGATACATCTGGAGAAATTTTCAAAGCGTTTTCACAGGAGCAGTCTGCTAATAATAGAAAATTTGGTGGTGTAGGATTGGGCTTGGCTGTTGTGAAAAAAGTTTTGGATTTGATGAAAGGGGAAATTCATGTGAAAAGTGTCACCGGTAAGGGAACCAAGATTGAATTTTCAATAGAATTTGATTTAGATCCAAGTAAGGAAGAAGAAAATAACTCTAAAACTGAAGTTAAAGCCGATGAATTGGACAAAAATTTAAAGGTTTTATATGCTGAGGATAATCCAGTAAACCAAAAACTTATTTCAATGATGATGAAGGGTTTTGGCTTGGATATAGATATTGCTGTAAATGGTTTGGAGGCCTGGGAAATGGCAAAAGCCAAAAAGTATGATGTGGTTTTGATGGATATTCAAATGCCTGAAATGGATGGTATAGAATCTACCAAAAGAATAATTGCAGATCTTAAAGAAAGGCCGATAATTATTGCCGTTACAGCCAATGCCACTATATCCGACAAAAAACGATGCTTTGAAGCTGGTATGAATGATTTTCTTACCAAGCCTATTAAAGCCAATGTTTTAAAAGATGGTGTATTGAAATGGCAAAACTTTAGAGACAATAAGGATAAAGATGGCAAACCTACCCCAAAGTATATCCAACTATCTTCCTAATATACTCCCCGAATTAAACCCCATTACAGCTATTCATTCTGTAGGAGGTGGAAATATTTCGAAGTCCTTTAAAATTTCCTCCAAAAACGCCTCTGTTTTCTTAAAATTAGAGTCTATTGAAAAAGCTGGAATGTTTCGATCTGAAGAAAAGGCGTTGACAATTTTATCGAAAAAAAGTCAATTTAAAATCCCAAAAGTTAAGGCCCAAGATTCTGTTGGAAATTATTGCTTTTTGGTGTTGGAATATGTAAAAATGCAAAGCTCTACTTCCAAGCCTAAAGAATTTGCGAGCCTTTTGGCAGATTTGCATAAAAACACAAATAATCACTTCGGCTTAGACCATGATAATTTTATTGGAAATTTAGCCCAATTCAACCATCCGAAAGAAGATTGGCTAGAGTTTTATATAAGACATCGTTTGGAAATTCAATTCGAATTGGCTTATAATCAAGGTTATTTTTCTTCTACAGACCAAAGGATGTTTTCTGCTTTCTGTGGGAGGTTACAGAATTTTATTCCCAAAGAAAAATCGGCTTTGCTTCATGGAGATTTATGGTCTGGAAATTACAGCATGGATACTAAGGGAAATCATGTTCTTTATGATCCTTCTATTTATTATGGACATCGGGAAATGGATTTGGCTATGATGAAGCTATTCGGTGGTTTTTCCGAAGAAGTTTTTTTACAATATGATCGAAAATTCCCCTTGGAGCCAGATTGGAAAGAAAGAATCCCAATCCATCAACTTTATCCAATTTTGGTTCATGCCAATTTGTTTGGAATCTCCTACATTGAGGAAGCAAAATTTATTTGGAAAAGATGGACATAAGGATTAACTCACTTCAATAACCTTCGATTCCACAATTACAAAAACACGGTCTTTCTTTTTGGGCCTTACCACAAACAATCCCGTAAACTGACCAAATGCCGGGAGAATCCCTTGTGTTTTCTGAAAATAAAAACAAGGCAAACGCAAACTTTGTTTTGCCGCACCTTTAAGTCTTACTCCAGGATGAATATGGCCACAGAGATTGTATAAATCATATTCCCCTTCCATGGGCTCGTGACTAAGCACAAAAGGTCCAATTTCCAAAGGCTTATCAAAGAATTCAAAAGAACCTTTTTGATAGGTCATTTCATGGAATATATCGTGATTTCCTTGTACGAGCTTAAATTTTATTTCAGGAAAGGAATTCAATATTTCTTTGAAAAATAACCATTCAGAATTCATCTCAGAATGAAATAAATCCCCTAAAAAAATAACCTCCTTGGCTTTGGTTTTAGAAATCAACTGACGAAGAATTTCCAGGTTTTTCATGGCAGCCCCATCCGGAATGGAAATCCCTGATTTTCGGAAATGATTCACCTTTCCAAAATGGGTGTCCCCAATTAATAATATTTCCCGATCCTTCCAAAAAATGGCCTTTTCGGGGAGCAATTCTAAGCCTTGTTCTTTTAATGTAAATTCCAGCAAGACAATTATTATAATAGAAATGTAAATGTCCTAAAAAATAAACCCCGCTGAGCAATTGCCGAGCGGGGTTTTAAAATTGTTATTATTCAAGCTACTTCTAGTTCGAAGCGCCTTCACCCTCTACTTCAACTGTAGTATTTGCTTCAGCAGAATCTTCTGATTTTACCAAAGTAAGTTCATCAATAATATTACTAGCACCAGCATATTTATCCACAATAAAAAGGATATAGCGGGCATCTACTGAAATAGTACGTTGGAAAGTCTTCTCAAAGAAAATATCTCCGCTCATCGCTTCCCAATTGCCATCAAACGCGCAACCAATTAAATGTCCTTTGCCGTTGATAACTGGGCTTCCAGAATTTCCTCCCGTAGTGTGCAAAGAGGAAAGCAAACAAACTGGTACATCCTTTTTGCCTTTATGCCATGTCGCATATCTGCCAAAATCTTTCTTTTCATACAAATCAACCAATCGTTGTGGCATATTAAACTCTTCTACTTCCGTATTTCTTTTGCGCACTGCACCGCCTAGGGTTGTGTACATACTATACTTCATACCATCCTGTGGTTCGATCCCTTCCATTTTGCCATAGGTAAGGCGCAACGTAAAGTTTGCATCCGGGTATAATGGCTTTTTAGAATACGCGCGTAAACCTTGCATATACGTTCTGTAATTTTCGTTCAGGCTTATTAAATCAGGTCGTAAATCTGTAAGTACT
>CAKZNE010000025.1 GCA_937129395.1 uncultured Cryomorphaceae bacterium
GTTCAGGTGTCTTTTTTGCCAAGGCTGGATAATCGATTCCATCTTTTGGTTTATCCTTCAGTTTTAATTTAAAAATAGACTCTCGCGCGTTTTCATCAGGTGGCGGAATAAAAAGGATTCGATCAAACCTTCCAGGTCTTCTAAATGCTGAATCTAAATTCCATGGTGTATTGGTGGCTCCTAAAACAAGGATGCCTTCATTTTCACTTTCCATTCCATCCAATTCTTGCAAAAATTGATTGATCAAATGCCTACCAGCAGATTGTTTCATATCATTTCTACTCGCACCTAGAGCATCAATCTCATCAAAAAACAAAACACATGGGGTATTCTGACGTGCTAACTCAAATATTTCATGGAGGTTTTTTTCGCTGTTTCCAATAAACATATCCAGAATTTCATCTAAGCTCACGCTAATGAAACTAGCATTTACCTCGCCAGCTGTAGCCCTTGCCAAATAAGTCTTTCCGCAACCTGGGGGGCCATATAGCAAAATTCCACCACCTACTTTTTTACCATAAGCTTTATACAGATCAGGATGGTTTAAAGGTTGAATAATTTTTAAATCTATTTCCTTTTTAACATCATCCATCCCACCAACGTCTTGGAACTTAATATCTGGCCTTTGAATAAAACGAGATTCTACTTCATCCTCATCATCCTCAAATTCATCAATTGTAGTATTGGAAAGCCTAAGCTTGGCATCCAACTCTGGGTTTTGGAAATCTGGATTTATTCGTAGGGCATTTTGATAACTCTGAATGGCCTTTGCCGTAGCGTCTTCCTTTAAAAAGGCTTTTGTTAGAAGTAAATACAAATCAAAACTGGCATCACTATCACTCAACTCTTCTAATACTACAATGGCTTTAGAATAATCTTCCTGGCTGTAATAAACCTGACCCAAGCCCAATTTGGCTTTGGGATTTTGCTCTATTTTTAATATACCTAAATATTCCTTTTCTGCTTCGTCAAGTCGATTGGCCAATTGAAAAGTTTCACCCAAGTGAAGCCTTAGTGGTACATTATCCGGGGAAATTTTTAAAGCCTCTTGAAGGGCAAGTATAGTAGAATTATAGTCCATTTATTTCATTAATCAACTTGGTAAAAATAGCCAAAGGCTTCGGTTTAGGGCATATGTATTGGTACTTTTAATCCAAGATTTTTGAGGCCTCCAAAACTCGAATCAGGGCATTTATATCCTCTTTATTGTTAAATAAATGAAGTGCAACTCTAAGATTGTTACCCCTAAAAGACAAGATTAACCTTTCTTCCGCCATTTTGTTTTTCAAAATATCCAGATTAATACTTTCATCCAAGGGTATCCCAAACAAATGATGTGCTCTTTTAGCCTCTGATTCAAACTGTATTCCCAGCTTTTCTAGACATTTGAATAATGGTTTTCCCAGTTCAAAACAATAGTCTTGAATATTTTTCGGTTGCCAAGAATTAATTTGAAGCAAACCAGACTTTAACATAGGAAGTAAAATAAAATTGCTGTATTGCCCCATATTAAATCGTCCAGCACCTTCAGCGTATTCCAAATTATAATCAGTAAGGTTGGCGAAATTTTCAGACCCTTTTCTATTTATCCAGGATTCTTCGATTGGCTCGCCATTATGTAGTTTAGGATGAAAATAGGCGAGTCCCGTAGAGTAGGGGCCCATTAACCATTTGTAGGCCGCACAAATTAGGGCGTCTATTTTATTTTCTTCCACATTTATTGGCATCGCTCCCACAAACTGAGTTCCGTCCACAACAAAATAAATACCCAATTCTTCACATTTATTCCCTATGGCTTTTAGATCGTAATTCTCGCCTGTCATCCAATGAATAGCCGACATTAAAAGAACGGAAGTGTCAGAATTTAAACTATCAATAATTATTTGGCTAGATTCTCTAAGATCTCCTTCAATCCCTTTAGGAAAGCTTAAAGTTCGTAATTCCGCATTTTGAGTACTGCACCATTTTTTAATAGTCAGATAGTCGCTAGGAAAATCATTTTCGATACAATATGCATGTTTCCCAGGTCCACATTTAAGGTTTTTAAAAACGCTTGCAAGGCCATAAGAGGTGGAAGGAATAATTGCGATATTCTCTTCTTTAGTCTGAATTAACTTCGCAAATTCTTGTCTAATTATCTTGGCATCTTCGAAGAAGTCGGGACCTTGAATTTTAAAGGGATTTCGATCTCTAATTAAAGCCTTCTTTGCGGCCTCTTCTGCACTTTTTAACAAAGGAGCCTTATACGCACAGTTTAAATAATGAACATCGGGATCTAGACTAAAAAGTTCTTGTTGACAGTGGAGCATATTTTAATATTTTAAGCAAGTTTACTAAACTATTTTAGGATAAAAAGCGAAGTGGCCTGAAACCCTAAACTCAATTTCAAATAATGGTTGGAGATATTTTTAAAACATCTAGGCCAGGGGTGTATTTCATTCCCTATTAATCAGGGTCCTGGAGCTCAAAAAGTCCAATATTATCGATCCCTAATTGATCTAAAACTCTGTTATTCCAAAGAAGCATTCCTTGCCAATTTGTTCCTCGTTGAACCTGTTTGAAATATTCTTTTGAAATAATTTCCCTTTCCTTTTTGCACTTTAAGTATATATCCTCAATATCGATTTCAGTAATATTAGATTGATTTAAAAGCCGCACCAATTTCCTTTTTTCAATTTCCATTAAGTCAAAATAGATATTAATAAATGCGGCCGTAGTAGGCGTTTCTGGAAGGTAGCTGTAAGTTTGGAAGGGGTCAAAAACAGTGGCAATGTTATAGTAAATGGAATCATTGAAAATAGAATAGTCCATATAAACCTGAACGGCTAAATTATATCTGTTTGTGGGCAAAGCATCTCGTTTTTCTTGTTGGAGATTTTCATTGGCAGGGCGAAATGCAACCCTCCTTTCAGACCAAAAAACATAGGGGTGTTCAAAAAAGCCGTTTTTAAAAATAGGGTTGGAAGAAAACAACTTTCGATTGTCAATTGTGGCACTATTATCAATAAAAACTTGGCTTTTAAGGGGATCGTCATTCAGTGTAAACTCCTCCGAACGTTTCCAAAAATCCTTATTATATGGGGAAGCGTTTATATTTCGGTAATCTTCATAGCTTCCATTGGAAAATTCAAAATAGGGTAGTGTAAAGGCGTTTTCAAAATTATAAGCATACAAAACGGCTTCACTTTTCACTTCAAACACCGAATCGCTGGTAGTTTTGTATTTCAATTTATAATCGAAATCCATTGTTTTTAAAAAAGTTTCTCCGTCAATGCTAATAAAGCTTTTACCTAAACTTAAATCCACCTGAGACAAGGTGCTTTTTCCGGAAAGGGAAATAAAAGGATGGATTTTAGCATCAATAATTTCCAGTTTCAATCGGATAAGTTCTGCGCTTGAACTATCAATCCAAAAGGTGGAATGAAATGCGGCTTTTGAATCGAGTTTGGGTTGACAAGAAATTACATAAACGACTCTACCTTTGGGGTCTAGATATTTTTCATTCAGATTTAGTTTAAAGAATTTATCTAGTTTCCTTTTGCTCAATTCCAAAGGATTTTTTGGAAAGAGATCATTTCTTTTAAAGCTAGTATAGCGGCAAAGGGCAACAGAGGTTTCTGAGGAAATGAAAAACCTATTTTCTTTTTCTAATAATGCAATTCGGCCATTTTTTAAATCCAAATTGCGAACATCATGTCCCACAAAATGGCCATTATAGTAAGCTTCCAACATTTCAACCCGTTGATTTTGATAATAAGAAGCAAGTGAAAAATAGGTCTTAGCTATCTTAGAACGATTATTCTTAGTTTTTCGGCATTTTTGAATAAGTTCATTTAAAAAATCTGTATTGTACAGAATAGTAACGGCATTCAACAAGTTTATCTCTGGCATCAATTTAATGTCAAGGTCATTTCCCTCAGTTGCAATAAAAATAAAGTTTTGGTAACCAATAAATGAGAATTGAATACTATCTCCAACGACTAAATTTTCGAATGAAAAATATCCATCGCTGTTGCTGATTGTTCCTCGTTTAGTTTTTAATTGAATTAGGGTAACATAGGGCAAAGGCTCCCCACTTATTCCATCCGAAATACGGCCATTTATGTTTAGGCCCTCCGTTTGGGCATTAGTTGAAAAGATCGAAAATGAGGCAAAAAGAAAAAATAGATAACGCATAAAAAATTCCTTTGCATTAAGACAATGAAATTAAAAAGGGTTGCAAAAGCTACTTGGAAATCCCCAAATCGAATCTCATTTTTTCTACGTCCAAGTTTTCAATCAATTTGGCAATATCAGGGAACCAAAATTCGTGGTAACCAAATTCATCTGCCCTTAATTCAGCCAAGGCTTTTTCTTTAGACCAATCTTCAAAAATCACACGATATGCAGCAATCATGCAGCCAGTTCGGTCTGAACCATGCTTGCAATGAATTAAAATTTTTCCCTCGGAGGCCTTTATTATTGACATTACTTGAAGGATATCGGATTCATCCAATCGCCAGGTCCGGATAGGATAATGAACATGAATAAAACTTCTATCATCAGCATATTTTAGGTCCTTTTGCCTTTCTCTTAGATTTATGATTGTTCTAAACCGCTGTTCTTCCAAATACATAAACCCTTTAGTTTTAGGCTGTTCGGACCGATAAAGATTTTCGGATACTTGTTTTAGATTTTCGAAAGGATTTTTAATCGCAATCGAAACCTCAGAGGAGTTTCCAAAACTAAAACCGAAAACAAGAATTAAAATGCTAGTAGAATAAGAGGGCATGGCAGGGGTTTTTGGGTGAGACCGAATTAGATTTCAAATTTATTGAAAATAGAAAGAGTAGGGATAAGAATTTGAAAAGGAGGAGGATGAGTTTGAGGGTGAGTTTGGAGTTTGTAGTGTGGAGTGTGGAGGGGGGTGATTTTTGCTTTTTCGAAGGCGATCGTTTCCTCAATACTCATTTCCAGTGTGAGTTTGAGTTTGAGTGTGGAGGGGTTGATTTTTGCTTTTTTAAAGGGGATCGTTTCCTCAATACTCTACCCTCAAACTCAATACTCATAAGTACTTACCCCAATCAAAACCCCAAAATTTCCATCCAATTGTTCCCAATCTTTTGATGGGCAATAGGTTCTGGATACAAAACCATCCAAATAAAGGGCATTTTCACATCCCTGGGACAAGAAATAATCTGCAAAGTCGTAAAGGTTAACTTTCGTTTTAGACATGGCAAAAAGAATTTTACCATTCTTTAATATCCCGACACCATTTCGGATATGAACATTTTTGGATCCTTTTGTAAACTTAGAATGTATTTTTCCGTCAATTACTAGCATTGGACCAGATTGGGTAGCGTATTTGATTTTTCCTTGATTTGAAAAATCCGTCGTTTTTTGAACTCTTGCTATGTTTGATGTATCGATTGAAAAAATACCATTTGGCTGCAGGTAAAAATTTCCATAGGCCTCCTTAACCTTGTTGATTTTTTTTAATTGGATTCCATTTTCAATATATAAACCTTGAGGCCTTCGATCTTTTAAATACATCCCGCCGTTCATGGCTAAGAGCAGGGTCTCATTTTTTGTTGCTAATAATTTTTTAAGATTTCCTAAACTGGAAATTGTGGTGTTGAGACTATCTTTCCAATACATCCTTATATTTTGGGTTTTCGGATTTGCCACATAGGAAATAATATTTTCTTTTTTTGAAGAATGGTCTTGTGTAGCAAAATTTGCACTTAAAAAAAGCAATAGAAAAATACTAGTTTTCATTTTGGAGAATAATTACTTAGGGCTAATTTAGGGAACTAATTACGAGTAAAATATAAACAGAAAGTTTTAAGAATTGTAAAGACAAAAATTTAATCTAAATGCAAATCGAATTATTACAAGGTGATATTACTACATTGGAAGTGGATATTATTGTGAATGCAGCAAATACCTCATTGCTAGGAGGAGGTGGGGTGGACGGTGCTATTCACAAAGCTGGAGGTAGTGAAATTTTAGAAGAATGCCGTAAAATTAGAAATAGGCAAGGTGGATGTAAGGTTGGCGAAGCTGTTATTACAAATGCAGGAAAGCTAAAAGCAAAAAAGGTAATTCATACGGTAGGGCCAAAATGGAACAATGGTAATTCAGAAGAAGAATCCAAGTTGAGAAAATGTTACAGAAATAGTTTAAAGCTAGCTGAAGATCAGAATTTAAAATCCATTGCCTTCCCAAATATTAGCACAGGAATTTATGGATTTCCAAAAAAGAGGGCCGCTGAAATTACGTTTGAGGTGGCACTAGAAAAACGAGAACAGAGTTCTCTTGAAAAGCTACTTTTTGTGTGCTTTGATGATGAGAACTTTAAAATTTACAATTCTTGTTTAAATATGAATCTCACTTCATTAATGAATGTATTGCCCAAATCTACTACCTTTAAAAAATCATGAAGAATAGAAACTACTTTCTAATTTGTTTTTTGTTTTTCGCCTTATATGCTAAAAGCCAATGTATTTTAGATGCAGGTTCAGATGTTTACTTCTGTTCTGACAATTCTACATCGTCGGGTAATTTTATTGGTAATAATGTTCAATTATTTAATGCGGTTCACCCCGTTTCTTTTTCATGGAATGCCTTTAAGGTTATAACAATAGGTTCACATACCATTCGCTATCATGCTTCAGATTTTTTAGACGATACAACAAGCCTAAATCCCGAAATCATATTTCCAATGGATAATATTGTATTTAATTTAACTGTTGTGGATTCTTCGGGAAATTCCTGCACGGATTCATTGGTAATGCATCATTTTCCATTTTACATACATTTAGGAAATTTGGAGTATACCATCCTAAAAGGGGATTCAATATTTTTAAATTTTTCTCCAAATCTTAATGGAGGAGTGGCTCCTTTTAAATATTTGTGGCGACCTAATCATGGGTTAAGGGATTCTACAACAGGTTCAGGGTTTTGGGCAAAACCTGAAAAAAATATTAAATATTACCTAAATATTGAAGATTCAAAGGGCTGTAAGCAAAGTGCGCCTTGGCTTTATTCAATTATTGTAAATTCCATTGGAATTGATGAAGAGCTCAAAGAAAAGAATATTTCAATTTCTCCGAATCCCAGCTCAGGTCTGGTGAAAATTGATATGCCTTTAAATCTGGAGCTTAAATCAATTAGTATTTTAACTATGCAAGGACAAGTTGTATACTCTTTTGGGGAGGAAATATTGGAATTTGATATTTCAGAATTACCAACTGGTTTTTATTTGTTAAATATTGAATGCAAGGAAGGTTTTGTTAGGAAAAAGATCAAGAAAATGTAGGTGACAAATTCCAAATTAAAAAAAAAATGAAACCATATATCAAGACTTTAGTTGCATTAATTTTTTTGCTGACATCTTCTTGTCTTTTCTTCGACCCTTGTATTAAGGATTGTGGTAACAATGGCTATTGCGATGATGGAGATTGCGTTTGCCCAGATCGATTTTATGGTACTTTTTGCGAGGATCAAAAAGAACCATCATCAATAGAAATTACAAACATTAAAATTTTAGAATTTTCAATGAAGGACAATGATAGTATTCCCTATGACACTAGCGATGGCCCAGATCTTTATCTAACAATTCGTGGCGGTGACTTTGAATATGAACATGGAACAATCTTTCAAAATGCCGTTCCAGGTACCCAATATAATTTTATTCCAATTGAACCTGTGATTATTGAAAACGTTAATGAAGGTTTTGAATTTTTTATTTTGGATAAAGATGGAAGCGTAGCTTACGACATTATAGGAGATGGGTATTTTAAATACGACTCCAAGGGTGGATTTCCAGATAAGGTTGTTTCAAATTCCTGGATAAATCACCTCGTAACTGAAATTTCTTTGAAGTATATATTTTAATAATTTGATGGGTAAAGTCTTTATTTACAGCTTGTTATTTACAACCCTTTTGGCTAAAGGGACAGTTCAGGTGCCAGATAGACTAATAGTTGTAAAGGATACTTTTGCTATTAAAAATTACCCCCTATATGAATATTTGCAAAGTGATGAAGGACAATCCCTCATTGCTCCAAATCCCTGTTTTTCTTCCAGTTGTTGGCGCGGATACCAAGCATTGTGGGAGATTAAAAATGACTCGCTATTTCTTGTCAAAATAGAAAATTGTTTTCATTATGATGATTGTAAACCCTTTGGAGTGAATTTGAAAAATCATTTTGGAAGCGAGAAGGTATTTTTCAAATGGTTTAGTGGTAAAATCGCCATTCCATACCAAAAGGCGAAACGAATGAATAGCCTTCAAATTTCTTTTGAAAAAGAGCTACACATAAGCTTTAAGGAAGGCAAGAAAATAAGTGAGGTGCTTATTTCAAATTTGGACTTAGTTAAATATTTAAATAAACGTGAAAAAGTAGACATTGCTTGCCAAGCGGCAATTGATACCATTTTCTTTTATCTGCAAGCCGAATTAGCCAATAAAACAGATAAAACAACTATTGATTGTCGCGATGATTTCATCCTCCGCTTTTCGAAAAATGGAAAAATAAAATCCTGTAAATATTTTGATGAACAAAGCAATGATTTTGAGTCCTTAATCGCAAACTTGGCAACTTATCCTTGCAGACGTAAAATTAAAATGGCTCTTAAGGATTTGGATTTAAGCTATTTGGAATATCCTGAAATGGAACTGGAGCTAATATTGGATTTGTCATTTTATAAAAATTCAAGAGCCAGTTATTTTCAAAAGTATTAGGAAAAACAACCTAGGCTTTTTTTCCTTACTGCCTCAAATCGTTACCAGATTTTGGCCGAAGCTTATTTCCCCCTCTTACCAACCACCAAAAATTTAAAATTGGTATAACCTTTGTTTAGTTGTCGAACTATTGAATAAATTATTTTCAGTTTTCAATTAAAAAAACCGATCCAACTTAACTTTATTTTAGTCATTTTTTTTAATTTGAACTTTCGTTCAAATTTGTTCAATATATTCTTTACTTCAAATAAATATCTGACCATTAATGAATCACCAATAAGGTGTAAAATCAAACAAACCAAAAAACATTATGATTAAAAATTCTCTACTAAAAATTTCAGCAATATCATTTGCCTTTATTTTTCTATTCTCGAGCTGTGCTTCAATAGTTAGCCGTAGTAGATATCCAGTTCATATTGATTCCACCCCTAGCAATGCAACTATTGCTATTACAGATATTAAAGGTAGACAAGTCTTTTCTGGAAAAACGCCGGCTGTTGTTAGGCTAAAATCGGGCGCTGGGTATTTTCAAAAGGCAGAGTATCAAGTGAAAATTAGTAGCCCAGGTTATGATGACAGAACCATTTTTATCGAATCTCAAATTGACGGTTGGTATTTTGGAAATATTTTTCTTGGAGGAGTTCTAGGAATGTTAATCATTGATCCGATTTCTGGGGCCATGTGGACGATTGAAACTCGATTTATCAATGAAAACCTTACCAAGTCTACCGCCGCTAATGATCCTGGAATGAAAATTTTAAATATCAACGATGTTCCAGATGAACTAAAGGCATATATGGTAAAGGTGGAGCAATAAAACTGATTTTGTACTAAAACCTACAAAAGGATAAAGATGGTTTTCCATCTTTATCCTTTTTTTGTGTCTAATTATTGTTTTAATATTGTGTTCAACTAGTTTTTTAAAATGAAATTCACTCAAGTTCCCAAGTTCGTTACGCTTTTATTCATTTTGCTTGTCATTTCCTGCGGAAAAGATGATAACTGCGATATTATTATTTGTCAAAACGGAGGGGAATGTGTTGATGGTTCATGTGAATGCCCAACTGGCTATACAAGTGGAAATTGCAGTGAACAAATTGTCCCAACAAGCATAAAAGTGAAAAACATTAAAGTAACCCGATTTCCGCCTACAGATGGTAGCGGAGCAGGTTGGGACGAAGGGAATGGCCCTGATATTTTTGTTGGTTTCGGAAAGGATACTATTATTTTGTATCAACATCCAACTAATTTTGAAAATGCAAGTCCGCTTTTGGAGTACGATTTTGTTCCAGTCTCAGAACTAATAATTGACTTCCCAAATGAAAGGCATTCTTTATATTTATTTGATTTTGACGGAGTAGGTACAAGCGTATTAATGGGCGGTGTTGTATTTGATCCCTATACCAGCACCAATAAATTCCCAAGGGTTCTTACAGTAGACGCTGGTAGCACCATTGCATTTGAGCTTTCCTTAGAATATAGTTTTTAAATTATATTTTCTATTTCAAAATGCTTAAATCATTTTCATCAATCCTTTTCATTTTCATGTTTGGTTCCTTATTTGGGCAGAATTGGGATTCTATTCCTGCAAGCTTTGAAGAAACTGAAAAGACTAATAAATGGCAAATTTACCAAGATTCTTTACGGGCTAATTTACTTTCTACAAAACCCAATTCTATTTTTAAATCAAGCATTTTAGAAGAGTTATACCTTTGGAATTATTTAAAAGAAGAAGATGGCAAAGTAAAATTTAATCTGGATTTCGATTTGCATGCCTTTGATTGTATGGCGCCTGATTGTTATAATACAAACTTGGTTTTTTCATTTTCTGTAGGTGATTCCCTAATTTTCCCTTCAGCATTGCCGTATAAAATACGGGAAAGTGGATGTGTATCAGAAAAGTTAGGAAAGGGGATTTTTATTCTAAAAGAATCCACTGAGAATTGGGTAAATTATTATTCTATAGAAAATAAAATTTGTCTAATTTTTCAAGGAAGAAGCCAAGACTCCGATCACGTTTACCTTTTTATGGATGTGGAAAAGGGCTTTGCCAATTCAAAGAAACTTATTGATTCTAAACTAAACTCTGAGCTAAACAATAAGGCTCCTTATCGTATATCTCGGCTTTGTAGAGGGGATTATGAATCGATTCAACTTTATACGAAATAGTGTTTTAAGGAAAGTATGACTTCAAAGCCATGTTTACTTATTCTGGATATCGATGGGGTATTAATCACAAGTCCACCATGGAAACCTGATGAATTACATTTGGATGGTTATTCCCAATTTAATCGAGATTGTGTGGAAAATTTGAATGATCTTTTAAAGACCAATGTGTTTGAAATGTATTTGAGCTCTACTCGAAGAACAGTGAAAACAATCAATGAGTTCAATCGTATTTTTAGGAACCGAGGTATTATTCAGAATTTAAAAGGTTTTGTTCCAGAATATCCTAAAGCAAAAAACAGAAGGGAGGAAATTGAATATTTTCTAAAAGAATTCAATCCAAAGAATTATCTAATTTTAGATGATGATAAAAGTTTAAATGATAGCAAAGTGGAAATGAAAAATAGGCTGGTATTAACCGAACTGCAAATTGGTTTTACAAAAGAAAAACTAACTGAAGCGCTTAATCTAATTGGGTTATAAATTAATCTTACTTGGGTTTCGGAAAGGTCGATTTTTGGAATTACTAATTTTTAATCTCTCAGTATTATGAAGTACAAATACTCCTTTGATTCTCTAGAATGGCAGGAAATCGGGCTTGGAGCTAAGGAAAAGGTTCAAATTATTGGAGATGTTGAAATAAGATTATTGCGCTTAGAATATGGTTTTAATGAAAAAGATTGGTGTTTAAAATCACATAAGGCCTTTGTTCTCAAAGGAGAATTACGAATAGATTTCAACGGTGATTTTCAGTCATTTAAAGAAGGGGAAGGGTTCATTATTGAAAGCGGTGAAAATCATAAACACAAGGCCATTATCCATAAAGGTGGCTTTGCAGAAATTTTGTTGATGGCCTAAATAGTATTGCCAATATCAGATTTTCAGGTCTCTGGAAATTTCCTAATTTGTTCAAGATTTTTAAACGAATTCTTAATGAAATACAATTGCAGCATTGAAATTAATAAACCTCTTGATGAATTAAGCAAGTTATGGGAGGATGAAAATAACTTTAAACATTGGCAAGATGGCTTCATTTCTATTGAGTTGCTAAAAGGGGAAAAAGGGCAAAAGGATTCCAAATCAAAAATTCTATTTCTCCAAGGAAAACGGAAAATGGAATTAATTGAAACGGTTCTCTTGAATGAGCTTCCAAATCATAAAAAAGCCCTCTACGAACATATCCACATGACCAATACCCAAAGCAGCAAATTTGAAAGCTTGAGTGATGCCAAAACCCTCTATAGTTCTGAGGTGGAGTATCTTAAGTTCAATGGGTTTATGCCCAAGCTTATCGCTAAACTTCTTCCAGGTTTATTTAAAAAACAAAGTGAGAAATGGATGAAACAATTCAAAGAATTTGCTGAAAACAACTGATATGAAAAAAACAGCCCTTTACATAGCTTTATTTCATATTGTAGCCTGTGGGCAACCAAAAGATGTGGAATCCAAGGTTATATATAGCGATATTGATTTGTTTTGGAATGCTTTTGATCAAATACTTTTGGTGGAAGATAGCCTTGATCAGCTTAGACTCCTAGATTCCCTGTATTTGGAAAAGGGTAGCCCTGGATTACATAAAATTCTAGAGGTGAAAAACTACTATGCCGCGGACTATATAAAGCTTATCCGAAATCACCCAGAATTTTGGAAATCCATTCGAAAAAACACTCTAAGAACTAAAAGTATCAGTGACGAATTGAACAAGGGCATTGAAAATCTACGAACAGTTTATCCGAAATTAAAACCAGCCAAAATCTATTTTACTATGGGGGCCATGCGAACAAATGGAACTACTCAAGATAGTTCTGTTTTAATAGGATCTGAATTGGCTATGGCAGATAGTAGCATTGACATTTCTGAATTTGAAGGACGGACTAAGCAATGGTTGAAAAACTATTTCGCAACAAATCCGATTGAAAATATTGTTCTACTAAACATCCATGAATATGTGCACACCCAGCAAAAAGAAATGCCCGGAAATTTACTTCACATTGTATTATATGAAGGAATCGCAGAGTTTGTTTCTGTAAAAGCAATGGGAGTTCCTTCCAGCACGCCTGCCGTGGAATTCGGGTTTGGGAATTCTGCTGTAAAAAGAAAATTTCAAAAAGAAATGTTTTATGAAAGAACTTACGATTGGTTATGGAGTAGCGCTCCTAATGAATTTGAAATCAGGGATCTAGGATATTATATTGGCTATGCTCTTGCTGAAATTCATTACGAAAAAAGTAAGGATAAAAAGAAGGCAATTCAGGAACTTATTGAGCTAGATTATAAAAATAAAGAGACAGTTGATTCTTTAATTGATGCTTGCAATTTTTTTTCTAAACCAATCCAAGAATTGAGAATTGAAGATGAAAAAGCACGGCCAAAAATTAAGTCGATAAATTCTATTGGTGAAAATTTTAATGAAGTAAATCCGAATACCACGGAAATCTCATTTGAGTTTTCCGAACCTTTAAACGGACTCCATACGGGAGTCAATTATGGAGAAATGGGAGATAAGGCTTTTCCCAAAATATTGGAGGCAAATTGGTCGGAAGACAAAAGGATTTGGACTCTAATGGTTGAATTGAAGGAAAACCATTCTTATCAATTTTACATTACTGAAAATTTTAGAAATGAAGAGGGGCTTCCCTTAATGCCCTATTTATTGGAATTTAAAACCATATCTAAATGATATTTAATTATGCCCTTAGAACAATTGGCAAAATTGGGTTTTTGGCCCTTTTTCTCCTTTTAGGTTCTTGTAAGGAAAAGGACGGAACTCCCGAAAAAAAGGAAGATGATAAGCATAAAACGGTTTCAATTTTTGAATTAGGCAAAAATCAATTGGATAATTCTGTTTTTTACAATGACACCATTCTGGTTTTCAACTCCAAAGACCTTGTTGCAAGTATTGCTTCAAATCGAATGATTAAACTGCTCTCCACTGAGTATTTAATCCAAACGGGACTATCTCTAAATAATATTAAAAACCTAAGAATTGAAGGCAGTTCAAATACGAAAATTCGCCTTGTTGGTGCAGGTTCAAATGTTATTTTGATTCAGGGCTCTCATAATATTCAAATGGATAGTTTAATAGTAGAACCCACGGATAATTTAGAAGAAATAGGGGAGTCCGGGGTTTTGAGAATTGAAGGATCCTATAATATTAGCCTCAATAACAGCCTTATTTTTGGGAGAAGTGGTTTTGGTTTGGTAACAGATGATGTACTAAATTTTAAATTCATTAATTCTGAAATAAGAGAATGTTCAAAATTAATTTTTGATTTGGCGAAAAGTCGAAAATGCTATTTCTCCAATGCCATTTTTCAGGACAATGACCTTGGTATCTCCGTTCTAGGAGGATTTACATTTGCCACCAGAGAAGTTTATTTCACCAACTGTTTATTTGAAAACAACAGGCCAAAACAACCAGGGAATCCTGTTTTTAATTTTATGGAGAATACCAACTCTAGTTCTGAAAGAATAGTTTTTAAAGACTGCAGCTTTAAAAATAATAAAGGATACAAATGGTATGGAGAAAAAATGGAGCTAATTGATTGTGAGGTAGATTCCAATGATTTTGTAGATTTTCACTAGTTTTTAGAGAATTTTTCACTTTAGGAAAAGTCATTTCAAAATGCTCGTTTTAAAATTTTAAGAATGATCAATTAGTTTATTTTTTCTGAAGCTAAATATGATTTGAACTAAACACAAGGCCAAAGGGTTACTAAAACCAGAGATAGAATTAAGCAATTTTTAAGATTTTTTAAACCCAACCCCAATAATAAATACAATTACGTTTTTGATTTTCACGAAGATGATTTTTGTCGTTTAGAAATGCGCCCGAGGGAGAATTTGGAAGAATTGAAAAGGAATCTGTTGGAAGTTACAAAAGTCTCAAAAGACCATGGACCCAACGGAGGCTTTTCAGAACCTTTTGTTATTATGGAAGGAAAAGTTAAAATTCTGGATAGAAAGATTGGTATTGAGGAATTGGAAGGTTTAATGATTGAGACTGGCTTCAAAAGGTTCGACAGAATTACAACAGGCTGGGGTTCCCAAAAATTTAATATTGATTTTACCCTTGGATACGGAACTAAGGGCTGCGGAATTTTATTAGAAAAAAACAAAGATTTTGTAAGTCATATCTGGTTTGATTTCCACCCAGCTTGTGGGCCTCCAGAAAGAATTGTTGACTTGTACAATTATATTTTTGAAATTTCCAATAAGTGGAATTTGATATTGGTGGATTGGCGATTAGAAGTAATCATTGATTCCAAGGAAAGGAATTCTCTGATGACCTATTTAAATGGTGATTTTGAGTTCTAGCCATCAGTGGGGAAATGCCGAAGGATTAATTATTCATAAATTGAAAAAATTAACAGCAAATTTGTTTTTTCAAAAAGGTATTTTAAACAATTTGAATAAATCCATAACAAGAAAAAAATTTAAAATCGCAAAGCTTAGAGGATTTATAGCCTTGATTATTTTTCTTTCGCTTGCCTCTTCTTGTTCCTTTGATATGGAATCAAAATATCAGGGTGCAGTAAGAAATGTAGACGGCATCTGCCTCTATAAAAAATTAGGAAACGAATATTGTCCAATCAAAATTTATAAAAATGATGAAATCCAAGGGTTTTTAGGAAAAATAAAAAGTGCTCAATCACTTAGTGAACAGAAAACGATCTCGGGAGAATTCAAATTAAGCCTAATGGATGAAGGGCTAGAAAAAGGGAAAATTCTTTTTGATTCCTTTCACGATGATTATGTGGAGGTTGTTTGTGGTAATTCGAATGGTATTTTTGAATTAGGTATCAGCCTTGAGGCCTTATTTTATGAAATATTGAATGATGAGTTGCTGGATTGTAATTTTAAAAAAGCCAACCTAAGCGAATATTTTGGGTTTGATGACAAGATATTGTATCTGGATAGTTTAAGTCCAAAAGAGTTTATCAAATTATTGCCATTAAACAATTGGCCAAGACAGAGGGACCCATTCCTAGGAGTTCATTTTCCGTGGATGCACCCAAAATGGGTTTCGGAAAATGATTTAAGCTTCTTAATGGGCCTTATAGAATCCGATCAACCTGCTCACTCCATAATGAGTGAGGCTTCTTCCTATTACCCAATCAATCGATGGGCAACAATTGGCGGACATGCAACGATTTTGGTCGAATCATTTAAATCTCGGAAACAGTATTCGAGTTTATATATTGATTTTCAAGGAAGGAAGGATTGGGAAATTGAACTTATGGATTGGTGGGGAATCTATCAAAGAGATTCCTTGGACAGTAAATAATTTTAAAAAAGAAAGTATGAACCCATTAAAAATTCTAGTTCTGTTTTTTAGTCCGATGATACTTTCATGTGGGAACCAACAAAACAAAAAGCAAGTTTTGCCAAATTTCGACCTAGCCTTAGAATTTGGAAGTAATTCCCTTGAACTCGAGTATCAATACTACCAAAAGTTTGGTTTTACGGATCTTTGTGAGGACATCAGAATGATTGGTACTCCTTCCAAAGCCCCCATCCTAATCAAGAAACTTCCCCTCGAACCAAACGATTTAAAAATTATTAATTCTTTTCAAAATAAGGTCGATAAGCTTGGAGGAGATAGAGTGCTTTTTCCGAAAAATTTGAGGAATATATTTTTAGATATAGAACTGGACTTTATCGAATTCGGGAGGGATGAATTACCCAATATCAGCCTAAAACTGGGTACTTATGAAATTACACAAAAGGAGAACCAGTTGGTTTTAAAGATTTACAACCCCAAAACCAGTAAATATTACATTGAGATTCATCGTTGTGATGGAACATGAATGAATCTAGACTTAACAGTAATTTTCAACAAAAAGTAAAACTAAAAACCAATAGTGCGTAAACCTGATATTGATTTTGAACATACAATAGAGCCAAAGACCCTTTTACATGGTTTGGTGGTGGGTTTAGCGGTAATACCAGCAACATTATTATTTGTGTTTTGCATTGGGCTTATTTGTGTAACAATCTCGAGTGATTTGGGTGTTGAATTTTCATTTTTAGCGGCCCTCATTTTATGCGTATTTGGTTATGTAGGGCTAATTCTCTTATTGTTAAATAAAAAGTCTAAAAAGAGGGAAATCGTAAATCCAATCCTTCTGGTAATGGGAGTTGTAGGAGTTGAATTGATTCTTTACAATTTACGCTACGGTACCTACAATTGGACCTGGTTTCTTGAAATTGATGACTTAATGGGTTGGTATATCATGGTTTATCCAAATTTGGTCGCGATATTCTTTATTATTTTTAAATCAGCTACTCTGATAATTGGGTTTTTTCGGAAAACTAATGTTGAACCAAGCCACCAATCCTAAAGTCAAGGTCTAAAATAGGTGGTTAAGAAGCTTGTTATCAGTCAACTTCTTATTTCTAAGACCAAACCCAATTTTATGAAATACTTCTTTTTTTTTATCTCAGTTATATTTTCTCATTCGGCCCTGGCCCAGGATAGTTTAGATATTTATGAAATTGATGGATTAGGAGAAGATGACACTCTTTACCTTTCCATAAAAAACAGGAACTGCTATAATTTCATTGAGAACTATTATATGATTTATAAAATGGACAGTCTTTTTACCTTGGTCAAGTTTGATGATTTTCAAATCAAATTATTCCTAGATGGAAAGGAATTGTCGGTTGACGAAAAAAGGAAATTTCTGCTTGAGAGCTGGGAGCGATTCAATGGCAACCAATGTAGCGTTTCAGAATTATCTGAAAATCAATTCTCGGCTTTCCTTAAACAAATAATTAGTGTAGTAGAAAGTGACAATGAAACAGGCTTGAGGATAGCGGGAACTTCCTCCGTAATGTCTCTTGAGTTAAATGATAAAATATTTTCGAAAACTTTTCGGGCTTATGTGAATCTTAAAGACCAATTGGATTAGAAGTAGCAAAAATTCTCAATGTCGGACTTCTAGTCCTTAAATACATTTTTCACATCTGATTTTCAAGAACCTATCATAGTTTGGCCTCGAACGCTAATCCGTTGATATTGCAAACAAAAGATGCTTAAATTTGAAATAAAAAAAAATTGAATGCGGAATTTTCTTTTAATTTTCTCCCAATTTATCTTAGTTTCTTGCTCCTTAAAAAAAGACTCTATTACAGGAACATTTATCAGCCGAGGTTCAAATGAAGTTTGCAACCAAGTCATTCTTTTTGATGATTTTACTTATGAATATGTTACCTGCGGAGAAATTGTTACTTCTTTTGATGGCCAATGGAAACAAACAGGTGATACCATTGAATTTAGTGGTTTTAGAATTCCTTTTGAGCACTCTAAATATTTAATTCAAAAAAAGAAATTATACAAAATTGCAAATAAGGCGCGGGTTGAAGGCCATTGGACATTAAAAAGAAAAAGCCGGAGAAACAAGCCATTTGTTGATTATCATTAGGAATGATTAATTGCTTAAAATTATTTTTCTTGGATGTAAAGCTCATTTAATAATTTATGAAATCACGGATTTACAAGGTTTGCTTTTTGGTTCTCATTTGGCTGAATGGCAATTCCATTCAGGCGCAGGATTTTTCAAAATTGCAGAAGGATTTCCTACATAAAAATGCAAAAGAAGTTTTTATCGATTCCACCTTTGAAAATGGCAATTGGGAATCAGTTTTGCACGAGGTGGTAGATAAAAGAATTGTTTTGTTAGGAGAACTAAATCATGGTTCCAAAGAAAACTTTTTGCTTAGAAATGATTTGATAAAATACCTACATGAAAAGGCCGGTTTTAATGTGCTATTGTTTGAAGCTGGACTAGGAGAGGCCTATGTTGTAAACAGAGATAAGGATAAATACAGTGGGCAAATCATGACCTATAATTTTATGGGGCAATGGCAAAATAAAGAGTTTGAAGGCCTAATGAATTATATCAAATCCGAAAATATCAGCTTCGGAGGTTTTGATGTGCAGCGGGGTTTTGGTGGCTTTTTTAATAAATTATTGGAGGAAGAATGTTTGGGTTTTCAAATTGACTCAATTGAATATAAAAACTTGGAAAGTGAATTTTTAAGGCAGAAAAAGATCTTAGCAAACCGGAAAACAAAAATTAAGGATATTGATTCGGCCTGTAAAATTTTAATTCAGAATTATCAGAACCTTAAGGAAACGGCTATTGTAAAATATTTGAATCAAGAATCTAATTTAAATCATAAAGCGTTCATTAAAACTCTCGAAAACAGAATTGATTTCCTAGGCTATATGTTGGAATTTGTAAGGGACAAAAATTGGTCGAAACGATGGGAAGCTCGGGATAGGTTTATGGCCGATAATGTGATTTGGTTTTTAGAAAATGTTTATCCAAATCAAAAAGTAATAATCGTTGGTCATAATTACCATTTATCCCTTTTCAACGAAAAAGAAGAGGTGATGGGGGAGTTCCTCAAAAAGAATTATTCAAATCAAATGTATAGCATTGGGTTTTTTATTGGATCTGGGGTTTATGCCCAAAATGGCGAAAGAAAAATAGAAAATCCGAATACTGAAAATTTGGATATCAAGCATATTATCCAAAATTTAAAGTCCAATGTAAATTTCCTTCCAATTCCCGAAAATTGTTCAAATGGGGGAGAATGGCTTCAAAATAATATTATTGTAAATGACTCTTTTATAGATCTTAGTGGGTCAAATAGTCTTGTTTTGGAAAAAAGTTATGATGGATTAATTCTCATTAAGGAATCATCTTTGCCTAGCTTTAATCATTAAAGATTGAATTCTAAATTCAGTGATCATCACTTTTTGAAAAAATCAATGAAATAATCTATAAAATTGCTGGGAAAATCCCCTTGAAATTGTAGTCAACAAAAAATAAATCCAATTAAGACTTCAAATCTATTCTTAATAATTCCCAGGATTCGGCTTTAGATTCAAACTTTACAATTCCAATTGTTGGCTCCCACCAAAATTCCTTGTCCGCCGTTTTTAAATGACTAACATCTTGATATTCAATTCCGTTAATTGTCATTTTATCCAGCGTTTCTACCAAACTAAGGCAATCTCCATCCTTACATTCACCTTGTCCAGATTTTAATTCTCGTTTACTGAAATACAAAAGGTTAGCCAAGGCAGGCGACCATTTTTTTGATTCATTAAAAACATAATTGGACTGAAAAATTTGTTTTTCACCTAGGGTTTGGTTGGGACTGTAATTGATTTCTACAACCTTAAAGTCCAAAAAGTTTCCTTTTACACTTTGTTTTTTAACGATACTAGAGTCTATCCCAATGATAATGGCAGAATCCTTATTTCCATATCGATCTTGGTATACCCATTTGGATCCAATATCATGGATCAAGGGTCTTAGTTCCTGACTTAAAGGAACATAATCAGATTTTTGAATTTGGGTTTCGTTTTTACAAGAAGATGCAAGAATTGGAAGTGTGACTATTAGAAGAAAAAGCTTTTTCATAATTTAAAAATTGGGGTTTTAGATGGGAACAACTATGTTAAATTAGTTATCGGTGATTTTGCGCCATTTTTCGGTGTTGATAGATGAAGTGTCAATAGGGGTAGAGGATTTAAAAAATGGAGGAATAAAAGTTGTTTTGTAAGGACGGCCGTTAGGTCCATCTGGAAAATAATCATCGCATTGGTAAGAGCGCATGACTATTTTTTGTGTTGAAAATGGTTTACTTTCGTATAGTTCCTGATAATCTTGATAACCACATCCATGACTAAAAATTATGGCAATTTGAAGTATGAAGCCACCAAAAGCAAGAAATAAAGAAGATACAATTCGAAGAGGGTAGATTAATGAAGGCTTGTTTTTTATGGGTTTGAGAATGTTCAACATAATAGAAATCGGAAGAAGGAAAATCCCTGAAAAATAAAATTGCACTAGGAGGGAGGTATAGTAAAATTCTAAATCCAATATTTCAATCATAAAAGTGCAAAATGCCCAGAAGACAATATAAAACATGGCTATTCGGAAAATGGTGTTTAAAATTCTTTTGATATTCATTTAATAAGTTTTTTTTTGAAAAAGGAGATGTGACTGATGGTTTGGATCTAAACCTGCACATCTCCAATCGGGAATTAGCGACAAAGCTGGTTACCGGTTATTCTAAATTGTTTTGTGTTGGCTTTTCAGACTCAGTTGTAGAAGGAGAGCTTGTTTTATACCAATTAATTTTTCGGGTCAGAAACATTGTGGCGGCTAGGATTAAGGTTAATCCGGCCCCACCCATTAAAAGAGCATAATCTGCCAATTGTAGGGTAACAAACAGAAATCCATATACGCCCAAAAGGGTGAAGCTTAAAAGGACGCTAAGGCTCCTAGATTTAAAAACAGTAATGGAGTAAAGGGTGATCATAGTTATAATCCCAAAAGCAGAAATTCCAAATGCCTTATTAAAGCTGGTATGTTCTGAAATAGAAACAAGAAGGACATAAAATAAACAAAGTGCCATTCCCACAAGGGTATATTGGAAGGGATGGATTTTTCTTTTGTTTATGATTTCAACCAAAAAGAAAATTAAAAAAGTAAGGCCTATGGTCATTAAGGCATATTTGCTGGATCGGAAGGCTTTTGCATAATTATCCAAGGGCACCAAGAGATAAACAAAGAATGAAGCTTCTTGTAGATTGGAATATTGACTTTCATCCACCCAAGACTGAGGAAAATTTCGGTTTAATTGTAAAATGGTGTAGTCCGCCGTAAAACCCGAATCGTTCAAATTTCTGTTGTCAGGCAAAAAATTACCGTCAAATTTTGGGGAGGTCCAAGTTGATTTAAGGTCAACATGAGTAGTGGCTCCAACTGGAATAAAACTGATGTATTTACTTCCTTGAAGATTCAAATCAAATGAAAATTTAAACAACGAATTGCTATCCACCTCCATTTTAGGAAGATTGACTGTAATTCCTGTTTTTATCAAATTAGTAATTTTAGAACCGGGTTTTACCCCTAATTCTTCACCTTGCCAATTCACTTTTATCTGGTTTTTTATTCCTCTTAAATCAGAAACACCTATTGTTAAATAGGCCTGATCGTATTGGACCTCCTTTAGTCTATAGCGATCAAAATTTTCAACAATAGCGAAGTCTCCTTCCACTTTAATATCAGATGAGTACACCACGATTTCATAAATTCCTCGGTTTAATTTTTTAGGTTCAATATCTCCATTCACATTTAGGTTTTCTGGAAGCACATACCAGTCTTTGGTTTGGCTATAGGTTTTCCCATTTTCCTCCCATTCATAGAGTAGGGGAATTACCATGATTGGTCCATTTACCTGCTGCGCTCCAGCCCAAATATTACCAGCTTCGTTATTTGCACGCTCGCTTAAATTTTTCCTTTCATAGATGATGGATTCAATCATGCTGCTTGGGATCATTAAGAGTAAAATCAAAATCCCTATTACAGTGAGTTTTATCGTAACAGAGTTTTTAATGGATTGATTTATTCTTTCGAATGCGCTTTTTTCTTTATTCATTTTTTTAATTTAAAAGTACTTTGAATTTCAAAGTGATTAGACAAATTTTTTTAGTTTAACAATAATCTTTCAATAGCCTTTATGTGTTTAGAGAAGGCAAGTCGACCTTCTTTTGTTATTAAATACTTTGTATTTGGCTTCCGGTTCAAAAACTCTTTTCTTACTTCTATATAG
>CAKZNE010000026.1 GCA_937129395.1 uncultured Cryomorphaceae bacterium
AAGAACTGGAAAAATAAAAGAATTGCACCCCTATCAACAACAAATCCTAAAAGCCACAAAAGCAAACAAAATAACAAGAACGGAAACCATCCAAGAATTATGGAGCGGCTATGGCAAAATCCAAAGAATCTACTTAGAAGGAAACCCTAAAATTCCAAGTCTAATTGTCAAAATAATACAAGAACCAACAACACAAAACCATCCACGCGGGTGGAACAGCGAATTAGGAAATCAAAGAAAAATAAAGTCCTACCAAATAGAAGAAAACTGGTACAAAAAAATAAACGCGAATAATTTAAAAGAAGGAAAAAAAAACAATGTTAAGGCCAGCATTCCAACCCCAAAAATAGCCAGAATTCCAAAATACTACCCAACAAAAGAAAACACTCCAAGGGAAAATAAAGAAATACCAAGAGCTCAAAATAAATCACAAGCGGCCCAAGAAAAATCACCGCGGGCCCAAGAAAAATTACCTTGGTTCCAAGAAAAATCACCCTGGGTCCCTGAAGAAACTCGAAGGGACGGGACTACAATCCTCCTCCTCGAAGACCTAAACCCAGCAGGATACCCCGCCAGAAAAACACAAATAAATACCAAAGAAATTAAAGTCGTCCTCCAATGGCTTGCTATTTTCCACGCCCAAAACCTAAATACATCTACATCTGGACTTTGGGAAATTGGCACCTATTGGCATTTAGAAACTCGACCAGAAGAATGGCGAAAAATGGAAGAGGGAATATTAAAGGAAAAAGCCTCTGAAATTGACCTAAAGCTAAATAATGCCGAATTCAAAACCATTGTTCACGGCGATGCTAAACTTGCGAATTTTTGCTTTTCGGAAAATGGGGAGCTAGTTGCAGGGGTTGATTTTCAATATGTTGGAGGGGGTTGTGGCATGAAGGATATTGCGTATTTCCTTGGAAGTTGTTTAGATGAAAAAGATTTATTTAAATGGACGAACATCCTTTTGGATTATTATTTTCAAGAACTAAGATTAAGTTTGGAAAATGTATTGGACAGACCCAAGCAAAAGGCCCTTGAAGAAGAATGGCGGTATTTATTCGATTTCGCTTGGGCAGATTTTGACCGATTCCTTTTAGGATGGATGCCAAGTCATTCCAAAATAAATAAATTCAGCAAAGAACGATCGGAGGCTGCTATTCTCAAATTAGCCCCGTAATTTAGTAATAAGATTTCTGGATTTAATAGTCATATTTTATAGAAATGAAGGCCCAAATTCTTCAATTTTCATTTTCTTTGAAACCCTAGAAAAATACAGCTAAAATATTTTTCCACCATCCAACTAGCAATTCAAAATGGCCAAATTTAAAATAGTATCAGATTATTCTCCAACAGGTGATCAACCACAGGCAATTAACGAATTGGTTGAAGGGATTAACCGTGGCGACAAATACCAAACCCTTTTGGGAGTAACGGGATCAGGAAAAACATTTACCGCGGCCAACTTAATAGAAAGAATCCAAAGGCCAACTTTAATTTTAAGTCATAATAAAACTTTAGCGGCCCAACTTTACGGTGAATTCAAACAGTATTTCCCAGAAAATGCGGTGGAATATTTTGTTTCTTATTACGATTATTATCAACCAGAAGCCTATTTACCATCTTCAGGAACCTATATCGAAAAGGATCTTTCCATCAATGAAGAAATTGAAAAATTAAGATTAAGTACAACCTCATCCCTGCTTTCAGGTAGAAGAGATGTATTGGTTGTGGCCTCCGTTTCTTGTCTTTATGGAATTGGAAACCCACAAGAATTTGCCAATCAAGTAATTGAAATCCACAAGGGACAAGTAATCGCAAGAAATGCCCTTTTACTTTTATTTGTAGATGCCCTTTACAACCGAACAACGGCAGAATTTACAAGGGGAAGTTTCCGAGTAAAAGGCGACACTATTGATGTCTTTCCTGCTTATGCAGACTATGCCATCCGAATACACATGTGGGGCGATGAAATAGAAGATATCGAAAGTTTTAATCCTTCAACAAGAGAGATCTTGGAAAAATTTGAAGAGATTCGAATTTTCCCAGCCAACATTTTTGTAACTGGAAAAGGTCAGCTCAACGAGGCCATTCATAAAATCCAAGATGATATGATGGAGCAGGTAGATTTTTTCTGTAAAAACGAAAGACCCTTAGAAGCTAAGCGTTTACAAGAGAGAACAGAATTCGATTTGGAAATGATTCGTGAATTGGGCTACTGTTCTGGAATTGAAAACTATTCGAGATACCTGGATGGCAGAAAACCTGGAACCAGGCCTTTTTGTCTTTTAGATTATTTTCCTGATGATTTTTTAATGGTTATTGATGAAAGCCATGTTACCGTTTCTCAAGTTTCTGCAATGTACGGTGGTGACCGATCCAGAAAGGAAAATTTGGTGGAATATGGATTTAGACTACCTGCAGCTATGGACAATAGGCCCTTAAAATTTGAAGAATTTGAAATGCTTCAAAATCAAGTGGTGTATGTGAGTGCTACTCCCGCAGATTACGAATTAAATAAATCAGAAGGTGTGGTTGTAGAACAGTTGATTAGACCTACTGGCCTTTTAGATCCTATCATTGAAGTTCGTCCGGTTGACAATCAAGTGGATGATTTAATGGAGGAAATCCAAAAAAGGGTAGAATTGGATGAAAGGGTTTTGGTAACAACATTGACCAAACGAATGGCCGAGGAGTTAACTAAATATTTAACTCGTTATGGAGTTCGCTGTAGATATATACACTCGGATGTTGACACCCTAGAACGTGTTGAAATAATGCGTGATTTGAGGTTAGGAGTTTTTGATGTACTTATTGGAGTAAACCTTTTAAGAGAAGGATTGGATTTACCTGAAGTATCGTTGGTTGCAATTTTGGATGCAGATAAGGAGGGATTTTTAAGATCGGAAAGATCCTTGGTACAAACCGTGGGTAGAGCAGCAAGAAATGTAAAAGGAATGGCAATAATGTATGCGGCAAAAGTTACGGCAAGCATGCAAAAAACCATAGATGAAACCAATAGAAGAAGGCAAACCCAGCATGATTACAATCAAAAACATGGCATTGAACCAAAAGCTTTACGGAAATCAAAAGAGTCCATTTTAGCAGCTTCACAGGCAACGGGTTCCACAGCCTATTTACAAACCAACGAATACCAAAAAGCAGCCGAACCAGAATTGCGTTACCAAACCAAGGAGCATCTCACAAAAGCCATGAATGCTACCCGAAAAAAAATGGAGAATGCAGCCAAAGCTTTAGACTTCATTGAAGCGGCTCGTTTAAGGGATGAATTAGCGGCTCTGGAAGAAAGGATGAAAAAGGAATATAGCTAAACAAGTGAATTTTGCATTCTCCTTTTACTATATTGTGAAGGTAATCCAAAATTTTACCCCTTGAAAACATACCGATTTTGGAGATTTAATTTAGCTTTCATTCTTTGTGTTTTTTACACTTTGGATGGCTTTTCCCAGCGTCAATTATTGGATAGTTTATTATTTCAATATCAAAAAACCTCAAATGATTCTTCCCAAGCTAAAGCGAGAATTGCAAGTGATATTGCATGGGAATACCTTTACCTAAATCCGGATAGCACCAAGCTTTTTTCCCAGTTTTCTTTAGATTTTGCAAAAGTAGATTTGGACCCCTATGCTTTGGCCACAGCTCATGGCTCCTTTGGTTTGTATTATGATGTAACGGGAGATTACGACGCCAGCATTGAATCTTATTTAGCCGCCATTAAAATATTGGAAAACCACCCTGAATATGAATTGGGTTTAAATGCAAACTACCACAACCTTTCTTTAATCTTCATGAATATCGAAGATTGGCCAAAAGCAATTTATTACGCCAAAAAAGCCCTTCAATATGATATCGACAACCAAAAATATCAAGGTCAGGTTTATGCCTATATGAACATTGGTACCATGTATGGAAACGCAGGTGATATGGACAGCAGTCTTTATTTCCATCACAAGGCAATTTCAATTGGTAAAAAGCATGGTGAAATGGATTATATAATCGATTATGTAAACCTAGCTGACATTGAATTGGATCGGAAAAATTATGATTCAGCTCGCTATTATTTGACAGAATATATTCGATACTCCCGAAATTCACCAAGCTCAAGAAAACTAAACCGGCTTGCTCATGGTTTAGTTGGACAAACTCGTCTTTATATAGAAACTAAGGAAGCACTGAAGGCGAAAATTTCTGCAGATAGCGCAGCAATAATTATTGCTCAATTGCAAAGCCCAAAACTAAGGGTGAAACTTTTAGAAAATTATTCAAACTATTATGCTTTAATTCAAGATTATAAGGAGGCCCTGAGGTATTATCAAAAAAAGGAAAACCTTAGGGATAGTATTACCCGACTAGAGTTGAGAGAAAAAATTGAAATTGTAGATGCCCGTTATCAAAAAGAAAAACAGGACAATGAAATTTTTCATTTAAAGGCTAAAAGTGAGATTGGGGCTTTAGAAATGGCAAAATCTGAGAGCCAGAGAATCTTGTTTTTGATTATTGCCGTCTTGGCCTTAATCACCTTGGTAATTTTGACCTATTTATTTTTAAATACCCGCAAAAATTCAGCTCGACTAAAAGCAAAAAATGAGACCATAGAAAATCTTATTCGTGAAAGCCATCATAGAATAAAAAACAATTTGCAGGTTGTAAGTAGCTTATTAAATATGCAGTCGAATACGGTGAAAAGTGAGGAAGCTAAAGTGGCAATTAGAGACGCACATCACAGAGTAAAAACAATTGCATTATTGCACCAACGCTTACAAGGTTCTCAAGATTTTGAAACTATCCAGCTCGATGAATTTTTAGATAATCTTAGCGACAGTGTAATATCTGGAATGGTCGGAAAAGGGGCACATGTAGAAAAGGACTATAAACTTGAAAAAGCAAAAATAAGTACGGATAAGGCCATTGCCGTTGGTTTATTGGTGAATGAACTTCTTACCAATAGTATAAAATACGCCAGTGCAAATGGGAAAAATCTGTGTATTACCATGAAACTAAAAAACGACACAGGATTAGTTTTGGACTACCATGATAATGGTCCTGGCCTTCCTGATGGTTTGGATGTAAATGATAATAATTCATTAGGATTTACAATTATTAATTCCATTGCGGGACAATTAAATGGAGCATTGAAAATTTCCAATTTGAATGGTTTTAATGCCGAAATAACAATTCCAAATGAGCACTGAAGAAACCCAAATATTAATTGTAGAAGATGAGGCAATTATTGCTCAAGACATCGCTCTTACCTTAAAGAATGCGGGTTATAGCGTTGCAGGAATTGCTCATAATGCAGAAAAGGCCATTGAAATCCTGAACACTACCCCACCAGCCTTGGCGATTTTGGATATTCAGATAAATGGGAATATTAATGGTTTAATGTTGGCTTCCATAATCAAGGATCAATACAAATTGCCCTTTATTTTTTTAACCTCCTTTACGGATGAAGAAACTTTAGAAAAAGTAAAAGATTTAAAGGCAGCAGGATATATTATAAAACCTTTCGACGCTAGGGAATTGGCTGTAAATGTAGAATTGGCAATTGAAAGGTATAAATCTGAAAAATCTGAAATCACTGAATTGCCCAAAACAGGTGATAATTACTTTTTTGTAAAAAGGGAAAGTGAGCTTATTAAAGTTCAAACCAATGAAATATTGTTTGCTCAAGCTTTTGATAATTACTGTTACCTTATCACTCCAAACCAGAAATACTTAATTCCTCACACTTTAAAATCTGTAGAGGAAAAACTTACCTCTCAAAATTTTCTTCGTGCCCATAGAAGTTATTTAATTAATTTGGCCGCAGTTCAGGTAATTGGTGAAGATTATGTGGAAATTGAATCTCAAAGAATCCCTGTTAGCCGCCAAGCCAAACCAGAATTACTACAGCGAATTTCTCTACTTTAAAAAATCTACCATTCACTAAAAATTTTGGTGAACTCGCTTCTTTTCTCCTAATAGGTATTCATTATTGAGTTAATTTCAGATTCAAATAATTGCCTTATGAGAAAAATTATACCCTTCGTACTCGCTTTTTACCTTGTTCCCTTTTTAGCTCAATCCCAGTCACTTACAGCTCCCGTAGCCGAAGGTGTTTATGGTGGACGAGTTCATGCAATCGAAGCATATGCTTTAGGTGCAGATAGTACACGAATTGTAATTTCTACAGAAAGTTCCAACACTCTTTTTTATGCCGATGTTAAATCCACTGATGTAGGTACAAAATCATATTTGGCCAATTTCCAAACAGTTCCAGGAGCAGATATGGATGATGGTTTTGGAGATAATATCAATAAAATTGCTGTCCATGAAAATTCTGGATATATCTTTTTTCTCGAAGCAGGACATGTTTATAGAGTAGCCCCAAAATCAGGATCTGCAGTAGGATTGACCTTAATATCAAATATCTCCCAATTAAAAATAATTGATGATTATTTCTTCGCAATTGAAGGAGGAGATTTACATTTTGGAACTATAACAAGTTCTGGTGTAATAAATATTAATTCTGCCTCTCCTTTAGCTATTTCAGGTTCAGGACTTAGCAGCCCTCCAACAATTGAAATAGATAAAATAACCCAAGAGATGTGGGTGTTTGTAGAAGGAACAAATCCCGATTTATTTAAAAGCTCGGATATTTATACCGCCTTTGGATCCTCTACAAGTTTTAGCTCTGTTTCCTTAACATCCATGGTTAAACCAAATGTTGACTATAGAGCTTTTGGTTCTGCACCAGACGGCTTTTTATACATCATGGGAAATCATTATCCAAGCGGCTCAAATGTATCCGACTATTTCGATGTAGCCGTGTCTGAAGATAGCGCTAGCTCTTGGTATCACTATGACAAACCATTTTCTGGTCCATTTGCACAAGTCGCAGGCCCCAACATAGATTTTGCTGGAACGGCAAACAAGTATTATATGAGTAATGGAGATAGTTGGAATAGTGATAATGGTGATTCAACGGCATGGAATTATTTCGGAACCCCTGGTGGATTAAACAATAATAACCGCGCCAATAGTGGAGCCGTAAAAGTAGATCCGGTAAACGATTCCTTAGTTTATTTCACTACAAATATTGCCTTTGGGTTTAGTGCCGATTATGGGTCCACAGGCTATGGTTTTAACAATGGTTTAACGGCAGTGCAGGTTTATGATATGGAGATGACTTCAGATTATGAAACGGGTTGGGTGGCCTCCAAAAGTGGTATTCGTAAGGTAAGCAATTATAAGAGTGCAGCAAGCTGGTCGGCCACCCAGTTTCCGAATGGAGATGGTAGCCCCTATTTTTCCATCGCCATGGCAGGAGATCAAACAGATACAGTATTTGCTGGTAATGTTAGAATCAAAAAAACTATTGACGGCGGTGCCAATTGGAACCTGGTTTTTGACCCAACAGCAGCCTCAGGAGGAAACATTTATCCCCCTCACGGAACAGAATGTAGAACCTTGGAAATTAACCCCTGGAATTCTGATTTTGTCCTAGCAGGTTTTGCCAGCGACCAAACCAGCAACGGTGGCTTATTTTTTAGCAACGATGGAGGAAGTAATTGGATGCAATTATTTGTTGAAGTATCAAGCCCAGGTTCTGATGTGGATGTTCACGATATTGTATTTACCGATTCTACAACTGCCTATTTTGGGGTCTTCTATGACCTTGCCTCACCCCAAGGAAAAAGTATTTATAAGGTTACAGATATCGGATCCCTAAATACAGTTAGCCAGAATATGGACGGAACAAACACGGTAGTAGGTTACCAAATTGTAGCTTCTATTTTTGATTTGGAATTAAGTCCAAGTGGGGACACCCTTTTTGCGGCTGGAACGGATGCAGGTTTAAACCATCCGATATGTTATTTCAAAGATCTAGCTGGAACCGACCAATGGGAAGTAATTAGCGTTTCTGGATTCCCAACGGGAAGCAACGATGTAGCTTCGGCCGTTACCATTGGGTCAAATGTTGTTTTTTGTGCAGTGAACAGTGATATTTACACCTATGATTTGGGTGTAGGAGGTTCTTGGTCATTAGGTTATAGCTACCCTATTGGTACTCAAATAAATTTTCTGTTCTACGATGAACTACTTGTTGGAACCGGAACTGGACTATACGCCCAATACCTCGATCCAAATTTCTCAGTATCCGAAACTGCATTTAATGAAATTGCAAAAATCGCAGAGGTCTTTCCTAATCCAAGTAGGGATTATATTGAAATAGAATTATTGGATCCCAGCAAAAGGATTGGGAAAGTTTCGATGTTCGACATGAATGGTAAGGGTTTTACTATTGTGAAAAGCGAAGATGAAGGTTCGCGAATAGTTTTAAATCTTAAACATTTAAAAAGTGGAGTTTATATAATTGATCTAGAAACTGACGCTAAACATTACCGCCAACAAATTGTAATTCAATAGAATACAATACATTTCGACTTTCTAAAATCCTTTATCACAATTTGTGGTAAAGGGTTTTTACATTTTAATTAAACCAATAAGTTCTTTGCTAGTCTTAACCTACATTTGCAAACCTTATGAAAATCTCACTTACCCTAATATTGACTTTGTGGCATCTACTTTCTATTGCTCAAATCACAGGAACAATTTTAGATCAAGACCAAGAACCTCTACCGGGTGCTTCCATTGTTATTAAACAAAATGGGAAACTTATTCAAGGAACTTTAACTGAGTTTAATGGCAAATTTTCTCTACCTGCAGAAGAGGGAGATTATGATCTCGAAATTTCCTTTATCAGTTTTCAAACCGAAAAACGTAATATCAAAGTACCTAAATCTGGTCTAAAACTGGGAGCGATAATTTTAAAGCCAAATAATACCTCCTTGAATGAAGTAACCATTGAGGGAGAAGCCAATCTAGTTGAATTTCAGCAAGACAAAAGAGTTTATAATATTGCTAAGGACCTAAACTCCGCTGGAGCAAATGCCTCTGAAATTTTAGATAATATACCTTCAGTGGAAGTAGATATTGATGGCAACATTAGTTTAAGAGGAAGCCAGAACGTTACCATTTTGATTGACGGCAAACCCTCTGGCTTGGTTGGCACCGATCCTGCTACCGCATTAAGAACATTGCAATCGAGCATGATTGAAAAGGTGGAGGTTATCACCAACCCTTCAGCGCGTTATGAAGCACAAGGCGAAGCTGGTATTATTAATATCGTATTAATAAAAGACAGGGAAAATGGTTTTAATGGCAATTTTGAAATCTCTGCTGGAACCCCGGATTTATATGGTGCTGCCGCAGGATTAAATTACAGAACCGGAAAACTAAACTTCTTCGCCAATCTTGGTTTTAATTATAGAAGTAGCCCCGGAGGCGGTTTTACAAAACAAACATTCACATTAGCGGATACCAGTTATGCTTTTAATAGCATTAGAGACCAAACCAGAGGTGGTTCATCAGCAACCTTAAGATTAGGAGCGGATTATAATATTACCGAAAACCAATCCATTACAGGAACTTTTCTTTACCGCCCTTCCGATGGAAATAACCGAGTGGAAATAAACTACGACGATTTTAATGAAGATGATGTTCTTACCGAAAGACAAAGCAGAATAGACGAAGAAAATGAAAGAAAACAAACCCTGGAAGGGGATCTTCATTATGAAAAATCTTTAAAAGGAAAGGATCATAAATGGACAATGGACATGAGGGTTCAAGACTCGGACGACAGAGAAAACTCCGATATTCAACAGAATAATTCTCTAGGTACCGGTGATGAATTTCAGAAAGTAAGCAACCAAGAAGATGAACAAAGTTTCCTTTTTAAAACGGATTATGTTCGCCCTTTAACCAAAGTAAGAGGAATTGAAATGGGAGCTCGTTATAATTTCAGAAATATTATTAATAATTATTCGGTAAGCCAGCTGAATGATTTCGGGGTTTATGAGGAATTGGATCTATACACCAATAATTTCAATTATATAGAAAATATCGCTGCAGCCTATGCTATATACAACGATGGTATCGGTTCTAAAATAACCTATCAATTGGGTTTAAGGGGAGAATATACTGGATTGGAAACTGAGTTGGTCAAAGAAAATATCACCAATCCCAGAGAGTATTTCAATCTTTTTCCAAGTGCCTTTTTTACATGGAAAATTAATGAGCGTGCAGACCTACAATGGTCCTATTCTAGAAGGATAAGTCGCCCGAATTTTAGATCACTCCTACCCTTTTCAAGTTTTAGCGACAATAGGAATTTTTACTCAGGGAACCCAGATTTGAATCCAGAATTCACGGATTCCTATGAAGTGGGACATTTACGATATATAGGAAGCGCTACCCTTTATGGAGGCATTTACTACAGACATAGGACCGGGGTTACCGCAAGGATTAGAACCGTAGATGAGGATGGTTTTACCCGAATATTTCCTATTAACCTAGCTGTTCAGGATGCTTATGGTGTAGAGCTAACTTATTCCCAAACACTTTACAAGTGGTGGAAAGTAAATGCCAATGCTAATATTTACCAAGCCAATAATAAGGGAGAATATGAAGGTATTGATTACGGAAACGAAAACTTTAGCGCTAGAGGAAGGCTAATGTCGAGATTTACTTTTTGGCAGAGCGACCTGCAACTCAGTTTTAACCTTAGAGCTCCAAGAACTACGGCTCAAGGTACACAAGAAGGAGTTTATACAGCCAACATAGGTTGGAGCAGAGATATTTTTAAAGGAGATGGAACACTAACATTTAGCGTTCGTGATGTTTTTAACAGCAGAAAAAGACGAAACAGCAGCTACGGTGACAACTTCACCACAGAATCTGAATTCCAGTGGAGATCCAGACAGTTAACCATGACCATGACTTACCGTTTAAATCAAAAAAAACAAAAGCAGCGAAGTGGCCGAGAATTTCAAGACGATGACTTCGGTTCGTAAGGAACCGAAGTCATAATCTCTAAGGTTTGGTTGATAATCTTAAAAACTATTGGTCTTGAAAAGAAAATTCACTTATTGAAGTAGGTTCTGGATTGCCATCAGTTGCCTGAGTGCTTATTCCCAATCCACTTGTCAACAAGTTTCCCGGAACACCTTCAACACTGCCTGTTAAATTATCTTCTTCAGCTGTTACAAAAGTCAATAGTACCGAAGTATTTGTTGAGTTTAATCCACAGCTAACACAGGAGTAATTTCCTTTTGTACCTGGTTTTTTTCTAACCCCAATACCAATATCTCCATTTCCTGATACATCTCCCCTCAATTTGCCAGACTCACTCACCACCACATTACAAGACTCTATTTCAAATAAATCAGAATTTGCTGAACTCCCAATATTTCCGGAAATATTAGCAGCCTCTGGGATGTCAGAAAAGGTAAAAGTGTAATTACTTAAAATTGTGTTGGTTTGAAAAGTAAAGGTTGCTGAATTACAAGTTTCAGAACCGCTTGATTCCATACTAAAATTAATTGTACCATTACTTAAGGATCCAGTTGTAGTAGAGGGGGTTGGAAATTCATCCCCTTCAACTTTGATTGATAAATTGAAACTTAAAGTACCGAAATCAAAATCCAATGATTGGATTGATAAATTGTATTTGCTCATTTGGTTGTATTTAGGTCGGCAATTTGAAAAAAAAAACCAGTTCAATGTCATACATTTGGTAATAAATTTAGTTAAACACACTTTTTTTTTAGTGAACAACATCATTACCATCAGATTTACAGCAAATTACATCCGCTCATTTTCTCTATTTATACTGATTCTTTGCTTTTTGTTTATCAGTAATTCAAGTTTAGGTCAAAATCAGGAAAATGATTTAGAGCCAATTGATACCGTTATAGAAAAACAAATAATTTCATATTTAGACAGGGCTTGGGAGTTAATGAATGTGGATATTGACTCCATGTATTATTTTGATAATAAAGCAATAAAATTGGCTCAGCTTTATGGTTTTGAAGAATATCTTGCTAATTCGCATGTTCAACTTGCCAGCTATTTTGAGATAAAAGGAGATTATGATTCAGCAGTTTACCATCATTACCAAGGAATAACTATTTATCAAAATAATGAATCGTTAAGAAGAGGATTGGTCAATGCCTATTATAATTTAGCTGCTACGTTTGAGTTATTCAAATTCAAAAAAAAGGCAAAAAACTTTATTCAAAAAAGTTTAGACATCGCAATGGAGTTTAATGATTATGAGCACCTAGCATGGACCTATTTTCAAATCTCTCGCACTACAGACGAAGATCAACATGATAGCATTATATATTTTTTAAAAAAGACCTTTCGCCTATTGGATTCCCTTAATCTATATGGCGAGGAAAGGCCAGATTTATTTGAATTAAAAATGGCCATTAATTTTAATTTAGGATCAGAGTATTTAGTTTTAAATATGGTTGATTCTGCCAGCAAATATATTTCAAACCATGAAAAATTGGCCAGTTCTGTTGATGGTAACTTGTACACACAGATGAATTCGGTAAAATTATACTCAATGTTCTATTTAGCCGTAGAAGATTACGATAAAGCCATAGGCTCAATTCGAAAGCATCACAACATAGCTCGAGCATTGAAGAACCCAGGAAATCAATTAATTTCATTGGACCTTTTGGCGGAATACCATGAAAAAACAAAAAACTTGGATAGTGCTCTGTATTATTTTAGAGCTTCAAAATCATTTAACGATTCGCTGAAAAGTAGCGAAGTAAAAAGTAACATCGCTGAAATTGAAACTGCCTTTAGAACAGCTGAAAAAGAAAAGAAAATAATTCAATTGGAAACCCAATCGAAGCTAGCCAAATCCAGAAATCTATTATTAACTGGCCTATCCATTGCATTTGCTCTAATCATTATTATTGTCAGTGTTTTTTACTCTCAAAACCGAAAAAAATCAAGGAAACTCGCTAAGCAAAACACCATCATTCAGGAATCCTACGAGGAAATTGAAAATCTAATTCGGGAAAGCCACCATAGAATTAAGAACAATCTCCAGGTAGTAAGTAGTCTTTTGAAAATGCAAAGTAAAAATGTGCATTCTAATGAGGCGAAATCTTCTCTAATGGAAGCCTTTAATCGAGTAAAAACTATTGCCCTACTTCACCAAAGATTACAAGGATCTCAAAGTTTCAAAAACATTAAAGTCAAGGATTTTATAGAACAACTAACAGGAAACATAAAACACAGCCTTACAACTGATGAATCCGAAATAGAATTAAAAACCAATTTGTTGGATATTGAAATAGAAACTGACGACACCATTTCTATTGGATTGATAATTAATGAATTGATTACAAATTCTATAAAATATGGCTTTCCTGATAAAAAAGGAATTTTAGAAGTGAATCTATTTAAAACTGATTCAGAATTGGTTTTAGAAGTAAAAGATAATGGAATTGGATTCCCTGAAAATTTTGATCCCCTTTCAGGAAAAAGTCTTGGTTTTAAAATTGTTAAATCTTTAGCCACAAAATTAAAAGCTCAACTTGAAGTAAAGAATGAAAATGGGGCCATTATCCAAATAAAAATGAAGGCCCAGGAAAGGAATCTAGTTAGCAGAAATTAGTTAACTTCACACCTTCTTAGACGAATAAATTTACACAAAGTCGACCCAGACTTTCGCTGATATGGCTGATAAACTTGATGAAATTTTAATAGTTGAGGATGAGCCTCTTATAGCAGAGGATATATCCGAAACACTCCAGGATGCTGGTTATGGCGTTTCGGGAATTGCCCATAATGCCAATGATGCAATTAAGATATTAAAATCTTCAACCCCGAGTTTGGTGATGTTGGATATTAAAATTGACGGACCAATTGATGGTTTAATGTTGGGAAGGATCATTAAAGATGATTTCAACCTCCCTTTTATTTTCCTCACTTCTTATACGGATCCAGAAACGGTGGATAAGGTTAAAGAGCTGAACCCTTATGGATTTATTGTAAAACCATTTGATGAAAGGGAATTAACCTCTAATGTGGAAATTGCCATTCATCGTTTTAAGCAGGACAGTCAAAACCTAGCACAAGTTGAAGATCAAGAAGGAGATGATTCTTTCTTTTTAAAGAGCCAAAAGGCTTTGCACAAATTGTCTTTCAACGATATTTTGTACGCTCAAGCTGTAGACAACTATACTATGATCTACACTGAAAAAAGTAAATTTTTAGTTCCGCAGACTTTAAAAAGTGTGGAGGAAAAATTGGATAATAACCGCTTTATTAGAACCCACAGGAGTTATTCGGTGAATTTCAAATATGTAGATATTATAACCTCTAATTACGCCAATATCAAAGGGATTATGATTCCTATTGGAAAAGGATATAAGGCTGAATTAATGAAAAAAGTTTCCCTACTCTAAAAGGGAAATCCTAAATAAAAGCAAAAAAAAAGGTTCTCCTCAATTTCTTGAAGAGAACCTTTTTTAATTTATTCTAAAATTGATTTTAGCCGGCTTTTACCAAGCTAACATCAAATATTAGCCAAGCATTTGGAGGAATTACACCACCCGCACCAGCGGCTCCATAAGCCAATTGGGGTGGAATGATTAATCTTGCTTCATCACCTTCCTTCAATAAACCAATACCTTCATCCCAACCAGGAATAACTTGTCCTACTCCTAGTTTAAAAGTAATAGGCTGCTTACGGCTATAAGATTCGTCGAATACTTGGCCGTTTAGTAAAGATCCTTTGTAGTGAACAGAAACATCTTTTCCTTTGGTAGGAGCTGCTCCAGAACCACTTTTTGTGATTTTATATTTTAAACCGCTTTCAGTAGAATCAAAACCAGCCACTAAATCGGCCATTTTTTCTTCTTCTTTAGCTGCTTCGGCTTTTGCTTTGTCCTCAATTCCGTTTAAAGCATTAGAAAAAACAGTGTCGGCTTCAAAAGCTTCCGCCTCTGCTCCAACTCTTACTATTTCCACTTTTTCCATTAGGTCATCCTGGGCAATAGCATTCACTACATCTTGCCCTTCCACAACTTTTCCGAAAACAGAATGTTTGTTGTCCAGCCAATTTGTAGGAACATGAGTAATAAAAAACTGACTTCCATTGGTCCCTGGTCCAGCATTGGCCATGGAAAAAACACCAGGCTCGTTATGGTTAAGTTCTGCATGAAATTCATCGGGAAAATTGTAACCTGGGCCGCCGGATCCTGTACCGTTTGGATCTCCACCTTGAACCATGAAATTTTCAATTACACGGTGAAATTTTAGGCCATCGTAATAAGCCTCTCCCTTTCCTTTTGCCGAATTCTCAATTTTACCTTCAGCCAAACCAACAAAGTTGGCCACTGTCATTGGCGTTTTTTCAAATTCTAATTTGCCAAGAATCACACCTTTGGAGGTGTGAATTCTGGCATATAAACCTTTATCCATTTATTTATTTTATTGAAACCATTTCTACATCAAAAATCAACCAAGAGTTTGCTGGGATAAGACCATTACCCATTCCTCTTGCTCCGTAACCTAAATTTGGAGGAATGATCAATTGCAATTTATCTCCAACATTCATTAAAGTAAGACCTTCTTTCCAACCTTCTATAACTCTTCCGGCAGGGCCATATACTACTCCATAAGGCGCATATTGTCTTTGTGCATTGTAAACACCGTGCTTTTTAGCGATTTCTTCAATGCTACTATCGAACAATTTACCATTTGCCAAATATCCAGCATAATCAATATTTACAGTTTGCCCTACTGTAGGCTTTGGTCCTGTTCCTTCTTTGATAACCTTGTAGTATAATCCAGAAGGTGTAGACTGGGCTCCTTCAATTAATCCAGCAACAGCTTTTCTTGATTCTTCAGCATCTTTTGCTGCTTTTGCCATGGCTTCTCTTTTCGCCGCTTCCGCTTTTGCTCCAGCCGATTTTTTTCCTTCTTCAAATTCAATTAAGGAATTAAAAGCCTTTGCCTTTTCACCAACTCGAAGAATTTCTACTTTGGTCATAACATCATTCATTGCGATCTGGTCAACAACAGCTTGTCCATTTACAACCTTACCGAAAACTGTATGCTTACCATCCAAATGAGGAGTAGGAACATGAGTAATAAAAAACTGACTTCCATTGGTTCCTGGTCCAGAATTGGCCATAGAAAGAACCCCAGCAGAATCATGTTTTAGACTTGAATCAAATTCATCAGGGAACTTATAGCCCGGATCTCCCGAACCATTTCCTTTAGGATCTCCCCCTTGAATCATAAATTTTGCAATAACTCTATGAAATTTAAGTCCATCGAAAAAGGGAACTCCTTCAGCTTTAGAATTGTTTTTCATTTTCCCTTCTGCTAAACCCACAAAATTGGCCACTGTCATAGGAGTTTTTTCGTAGTGTAGCCTTAGTAATATTTCACCTTTTGCGGTGTGGATATTGGCATAAATACCATCTTTAAGGTTCATTTTTTCTCCATTTACAACAACAGAGTTTTGGGAATTACAGCTCGAAAAAACACCAACAACCAATGCGGCGGTGAGCATAAGAACTTTTCTCATTCTAATTTAGATTTTGATTTATTTACATTTAAAATTTTCACTTCGTACACAAGAGCTGTTTTGGGAGGAATTTTATTCTGGTCTCCAGCAACTCCAAAAGCAAGGTGCGAAGGTAAAATAAATAGCCCCTTATCTCCAACACTCATTAACTTCAATATTTCATGGATTCCAATTTCGGCATCTTCACGGTCAACAAGCAGTTTTCTTGTTCCTTCTTTTGCAGAAGAATAAACCAAGGTCCCATTCATTAAATACATATCGTATTCAAAACTTACATCGTCGCCCGTAGTAATTTTTTCGCTAGCGCTATCTTTTGTCAGCTTATAATAAAGCCCCGTTCCAGTTCTTTCCAAATCCAATTTACGATCCTTCATATAGGCCAAAATAGATGCTCTTTCTTTTTTCAAAAATTGCTTTTGGGCCTCCATTCTTCTATCTTCTATTTCCTTTCTGGTTTGCGGAGGAGCAGTGGATTTCTGACTGTTACTGCATTGGCAGCTCAAAAGAATACTCGACAATAGTCCAATAAGAGCAAATAATCTAAAAACTCTAGTCATTTTCCAATTCTGTTTTATAATCAGGCAAAACGCTTTTTAGTTTGTTTATCGTATCCAGCAAGCCTTCAGAAGTTGCACCTCCAGCAGCGTTAATATGGCCACCACCATTAAAATGTTTTCTGGCCAGTTTATTTACATCAAAATCCCCCTTTGACCGGAAAGACATTTTTATCAAACCATCCTTTTCAGCAAGGAAAACACTTAGTTTTATTCCAGAGACGGAAAGGCCGTAATTCACGAATCCTTCTGTATCCCCTTTTTTAAAATTAAATTCCTTTAAATCCTCCTTACTAAGGTTAATAATGGCAGCATTAAAATCTGGAATAATTTCCATGTTCTCCAATGCTCTACTGAGCAATTTTAATCGTTCTTGGGAATTGGTATCGTAAACTCTTGAGGCAATATCTTGGGGTCTTACTCCCATTTCCAATAATCTTGAGGCAACTTGGTGCGTAATTGGACTGGTACTCCCAAACCTAAAACCTCCTGTATCCGTAACAATTCCTGTATATAAACATTCAGCTTCTTTTTTAGAGATTTTATCCGCCCAACCTAGACCATCTATTAAATGAAAAACCATTTCACATGTACTACTCATGCTGGTATCAGAATAAGTGGCATCTGGAAAATTGTCTGGTTGTTGGTGATGATCAATCATCATCCTTTTTGCAGAAACGGTTTCCAAAATCCCCTGCATTGCTCCACTTCGGTGCAAGGCATTGTAATCGAGATGAATAATTAAATCGCTTTCTTTTAAAATGAGATCACAAGCTTCTTCATTAGTTTCATACACCATTACCTTATGGTCCCCATTCATCCAATATAAAAAACTTGGGTAGGGATTTGGGACAATAACCTGAACTTCAAAACCTTTTTTCTCTAGCACGCCTGCTAAACCCAAAGCACTTCCCATAGCGTCCCCATCAGGGTTCATGTGGTTGGTAATTACCAGCTTTTTTGCATTTTTGAAAATCGCTTGAAAGGAGTCGATCAATAAGGAATCTAAAATCATAGCCAACAAAGATAAGCT